>NZ_JCAXDW010000015.1:0-107923 GCF_059759235.1 Paeniglutamicibacter sp. GQ140 | reverse complement strand
AAGGCCGGGGGCGTCGGCAACCCCGCGGGCCGCCGACGCCTCCGGGGAGGGATCCCTTCTCAGTGCGTAGGGAAGCCCAGCTCGATCTGCGACTCGCTCGGGTCGGGCCAGCGGCTGGTGACGACCTTGCGCCGCGTGTAGAAGTTGAAGGACTCCGGGCCGTACATGTGGGTGTCGCCGAAGAGCGAGTCCTTCCAGCCGCCGAAGCTGAACGCGCCGATGGGCACCGGGATCGGGACGTTGATGCCCACCATCCCGACCTCGATGTCGAACTCGTACTCGCGGGCGGTCTTGCCGTCGCGGGTGAAGACCGCGGTGCCGTTGGCGAAGCGGTTGGAGTTGATCAGCTCCACCGCCTGCGCGTAGTCCTGAACGCGCACCACGGCCAGGACGGGGCCAAAGATCTCCTCGTCATAGACCCGCATGCCGGGCTTCACGTGGTCGATGAGCGAGACCCCGATAAAGAATCCCTGGGAGTCAAAGCGCTGCTCGCGGCCATCGACCAGCACCGCGGCGCCCTCCTCGTGGGCCGAGGCGATGAATCCTGCCACGCGGTCCCGCGAGGCGGCGGTGATCAGCGGCCCCATCTCCGAGTCCGGGTCCGTGCCGTCGCCGACCCTCAGGCCGGGGATGCGCTCGGAGATCTTGGCGACGAGCTCGTCGGCGATCGAGCCGACCGCCACCACCACCGAGACGGCCATGCAGCGTTCGCCTGCCGAGCCGTAGGCGCCCGAGATCGCCGCATCCGCGGCGGCGTCAAGGTCCGCGTCGGGCAACACGACCATGTGGTTCTTGGCACCCCCCAGTGCCTGGACCCGCTTGCCGTTGGCCGCGGCGGTGGAATACACGTACTTGGCGATCGGGGTGGAGCCGACGAAGGAGACGCCGGTGATGCCGGGGTTTTCCAGGATCTCGTCAACGGCTTCCTTGTCCCCGTGCACGACGTTGAGGATTCCGGCCGGCAGGCCCGCCTCCTCGAAGACGCCGGCGATCCAGTTCGCGGCCGAGGGGTTGCGCTCGCTGGGCTTGAGGATCACGGCGTTGCCGGCGGCGATGGCGGTGGTGATCATCCACAGCGGGACCATGGCGGGGAAGTTGAACGGGGTGATGCAGGCGACCACGCCCAGGGGCTGGCGGGTCTGGTGCACGTCCACGCCGGTGGCGACCTGTTCGGCGTATTCGCCCTTGAGGTGGTGCATCAGCCCGGTGCAGAAGTCCACGTTCTCCAGGCCGCGGACGATCTCCCCGTCGGCGTCGGAGAGCACCTTGCCGTGCTCGGCGGTGATGATGGCGCCGAGTTCGGCGCGGCGCTCGTCGATGAGCTGGCGGACCTTGAAGAGGATCTGGCTGCGCTTGGCCAGTCCGAGCCGGCGCCAGTCGCGCTGGGCTGCCGCGGCCGTGGTCACCGCGTCGCGCACGGTCTGCGCGCTGGCCAGGGCGACCTGTCCGGTTTGCTCGCCGGTTGCGGGGTTGTAGACGGGGCCGAAGCGTTCGGAATCGGTGACGGACGTGCCGCCGATGCGGTGGCCGATGGTGGTCACGGCCAGCTGTTCAAGGGTCTGCGACATGGTTACTTCTTCTCCTGGGTGTAGCCGGCAACGGTGCCGTCGGGTGAAACGTTCTTGACGATCAGCGAGCAGTCCTTCTCCCCGAGTCCCTCGGCAATCAGCGCATCAAAGTGCTCGCGCGCCAGGGTCGCGGCGGGGAGCTTGACCCCGGTCATCTCCCCGGCGTCCAGGGCCAGGCCCACGTCCTTGCGGGCCAGGTCCACCCGGAAGGTAGCGTCGAAGTTGTTGTTGGCCGCAGCGCTGTCGATGACCCCCGGCACCGGGTACCAGGTCTGCTGCGCCCACGAGCGCCCGGAGGAGACCGAGGCGATCTCCCAGAAGACCCTCGGGTCCAGCCCGAGCTTTTCGGCCAGCTGGGACCCCTCGGCCGAGGCCATCAGGTCGATGAAGAGCATCATGTTGTTGCAGATCTTCGCGGCGATGCCCGCCGTCGCGGCGCCCGCGACGATGGTCTTGCCCGCCATCGGCTCGATGTGCCCGACCGCCTCGGCGGTGTGCTCGGCCAGGCCCCCGACCATGAAGGCCAGGGTTGCCGCGGCGGCTCCGGAGATCCCGCCGGAAACCGGGGCGTCGACGAACTTCAGGCCGCGGGCGTTGGAGCCCTCGTGGCAGAAGCGCGAGGTCTCGATGTCGACCGTCGAGCTGTCCAGCAGCAGGGTGTCGGCACCGGCGTGCGCCCAGATCCCGTTCTCGCCCTCGTACACGGCGCGCACGTGTTCGCCCTTGGGCAGCATGGTGAAGACCGCGTCGGATCCCTGCACCGCCTCGGCGATGCTGCCCGCGATCTCGACGCCGCGTTCCTTGGCCGCGATGCAGGCGTCCGGGTTCAGGTCGTAGCCCTTGACCTGGTGCCCGGCCGCCACGAGATTCGCGGTCATCGGGCCTCCCATGTTTCCGAGTCCGATCCAGCCGTAAACTGCCATGATTCCTCCTGTGCCGTTCCCTGCCCGCTCGGGCCGTGATAGGCACCACACTAGGGGCGAATATCCTCGCGTTCAACGCACATCACGGGCCCACGTTTGCACCATTCATGTGCATCAACGCACAATGAGTGCATGGAACGCAGCATCGACCACCACCACCTCGAATCCCTGATCACCTTTCTCTCGGTGGCGCGCCTGGGCCGCTACACGGCGGCCGCCGACGTGCTGGGCGTCAACCACTCCACGGTGTCGCGCCGCATCGCGGCGCTGGAGAAGGCCATGGGCGGCCGCGTGCTCACGCGCACCCCGGCCGGCTGGGAGGTCACCGACCTGGGGCGGCGCGCCCTGGGCGCGGCCGAGGAGATCGAACGGGCGGTCGCGGGCCTCACCGAGACACGGGCCGGCGGCGAACTCGCCGGCACGGTGCGCATCGGGGTGCCCGACGCCTTTGCCGCGCACTTTGCCACCCCGGCCATGGCCGCGCTGCAACGCCAGCACCCGCGGCTGGCAGTCGAACTCATGAGCGCCACCCAGCGCGCCCGGCAGACCCGCTCGGGCGTCGACCTGGAAGTGGTCGTGGGCAAGCCCCACGTGCACAAGGCCGTGGCGACCGAGCTGCTCACCTACCACCTGGGGCTCTATGCCTCCCGCGAGTACCTTGCCCTGCACGGGGAGCCGCAGGCCATTGCCGAGCTCGTTGCGCACCGGCTGAACTACTACGTGGAATCCGCGCTGACCATCGACGAGCTGGACAGCGCGACCGAATCGCTGCCGCCCATGCCCCGGGGCATCACCTCCACCAGCGTGTTCTCTCACATCGCGGCGACCAAGGCCGCGGCCGGGATCGGGATCCTGCCCGACTTCCTCGCCGACCTCGAGGACGATTTGGTCCGCCTGTTGCCCGGCGACTACGCGCATGCCGCCACATATTGGGTGGTGGGACGCGAGGAGGCGCTGCGCAATCCCGCGGTCCTGGCGGCGGTTGCCGCGATGGCGCAGGCCGCGGCCTAGGGCCCGGGCACGCACCTGCCCGGGGAGGCGGCGATCGCCGCTCCCCCGGGCATGGTTGCATCGCGGCCCCTTCGCCGGTGCGGCTACTTCACGCTGTCGCGTGCGGCGGCCTCGGAAGCCTCGGTGTTGATCACGACCGTCCTGGCCCGGTCGGCCTCGTCGATGTCGTGCAGCGAGATGCCGTTGGTTTCACGCATGGAGTACACGACGGCCAGGGTGATGATCGCGGCGATGCCGATGTAGATGGCCACCGGCACCCACGACCCGTAGATGCTCAGCAGGAAGGTGGCGATGATCGGGGCCATGGAACCGGCCACGATCGAGGTCACCTGGTAGCCCAGCGAGACCCCGGAGTAGCGCATGCGGGTCGGGAACATCTCCGCCATGATGGCCGGCTGCCCGGCGTACATCAGGCCGTGGACCAGCAGGCCGGCCACGACCACCAGCAGGATCACGAAGTCGTTTTGCGTGTTGAACAGCGGGAAGGCAACGAATCCCCACACCAGCATGAGCGAGGCGCCCAGCGCGTACACCGGCCGGCGGCCCAGCTTGTCCGTGTAGCGTCCGATCACCGGAACCACGGCAAAGTGGATCGCGTGCGCCACCAGCATCAGCATCAGGATGGTCGAGGTGTCCATCTTCAATTGCGTCTTCAGGTAGGTGATCGAGAACGTCACCACCATGTAGTAGAGGATGTTCTCGCCCAGCCGCAGCCCCATGGCGGTGAACACGCCGCGCGGGTAGCGGCGGAAGACCTCGGCCACGCCGTAGCCGGCCTCCGCGTTCTGCTCCAGCTCGGCCTTGGCCTCCTGGAAGATCGGCGCGTCGGAAATCCGGGTGCGGACGTAGTAGCCCACGGCCACGATGACCACCGAGAGCCAGAAGCCGATGCGCCAGCCCCAGGCCAGGAACGCCTCCTCGGAAAGGGTTGAGGAGAGCACGAGCAGCACGACGGTGGCGAGCAGGTTGCCTGCCGGCACCGCGGCCTGCGGCCACGATGCCCAGAACCCGCGTTCCTTGTCCGGCGCGTGCTCGGCGACCAGCAGCACCGCCCCGCCCCATTCGCCGCCGACCGCGAAGCCCTGGAAGAAGCGCAGGACCACCAGCAGGATCGGCGCCGCATAGCCAATGGCGTCGAAGGTCGGCAGGCAGCCCATCAGGAAGGTGGTGACGCCCACCAGGATGATGGCAACCTGCAGCAGGTGCTTGCGGCCGTACTTGTCGCCGAAGTGGCCAAAGACGATGCCGCCGATCGGACGGGCAATGAAGCCCACGGCGTAGGTCAGGAACGCCTTGATGATGTTGTCCAGCTCATTGGCGGCCTCGGGGAAGAAGATCTTGTTGAAGACCAGCGTTGCAGCCGTTGCGTACAGGAAGAATTCGTACCATTCCACGACCGTCCCGGCCATCGAGGCGACGACCACGCGCTTAAGTCCCTTGCGCTCCTGGATACTGGCACTGCTGGGGCGAGATGAAGCCACTTCCAACCTCCGAAGGTTCCACGGATGGCACATGGGCAATTGCCGCTTGCCGATCACGCCTCCGAGTATGGCCCAGATCACAGTGAAGTTGGAAGCGGTTGCACCCGGCATGACGTGGCCCGTTTGGGCACATGTGCCGTGCGGCAATGCACAGGGCGTGCGCCGCGGCGAACGGCAGCACCTTCCCTTGCATAGACTGGTCGACGGTCTGACGGAAGGAACACGCGACATGGTTGCGCGCTTGGATACGGTTGTTGTTGGCGGCGGGGCCATGGGCTCGGCCACCGCGTGGGCGCTGGCGACACGCGACCGCGAGGTCACACTGCTGGAGCAGTTCGCCCCCGGCCACACCCTTGGCGCGTCGCACGGGAGCACCCGGAACCTGAACCTCGGGTATGCGGATCCGGTCTACGTGTCCATGCTCGCCGAATCACTCAAGCTCTGGGAACTGCTCGGCGAACAAAGCGGCCAGGCACAGGTGACGCGGACGGGAATCGTCAACCATGGCGCCCCGCGGGAACAGGCCAGGGTGCTGGCGTCCCTGACGGCTGCGGGCATCGCGGCGGAGGGGCTTTCGGCCGCGGAGGCCGGTGAGCGCTGGAACGGCCTTCGGTTCACGGGTCCGGCGCTGCACATGCCCGACGGCGGGCAGCTCAACCCCGACGTGGCCCTGCCGGGCTTCCAGCGGGTGGCAACGCAGCATGGCGCCCGCATCCGCCACGGGGTGCGGGTCATCGAGATGAAGATCGTCGGAGACCAACAAGCCCTCCTGACCCTGGAAACCGCGGAAGGCCGTGAATCCGTGGAGGCCCGCAGCGTCGTAGTCACTGCGGGCGCCTGGACCGGCCACCTGCTCCCCGGATCGGTCCGCCTTCCGGCCCTGCGCGTCACGCAGGAACAACCGGTGCACTTTGCCCGGCGCCGTCAGGAGGATGTTTGGCCCGGCTTCAACCACACCCTGGTTCCGGGCTCCCGGGGCTTTGAAAATGCCTATTCCCCGGTCTATGGAATGCTGACGCCCGGCGAAGGGATCAAGGCGGGCTGGCACGGAACCGGCGCATTGACCCATCCCGACCGGCGGAGCTTCGCCGCCGAGCCGCTCCAGCTCCGCGCCCTGCAGGAATATGCCCGGCAGTGGCTCCCGGGCGTCGACCCGGATTCGTTCACCGAGGTGAGCTGCACCTACACCACCACACCGGACGAGGATTTTGTGCTCGACCGCATCGGACCGCTGGTGATCGGCGCCGGGTTCTCCGGCCACGGGTTCAAGTTCACCCCGGTCATCGGGAGGATCCTGGCCGACCTGGCAGATGGCAGTGGACCTGCACCGGCGAAGTTTGCCGCGCGGCGCACCCTTGCCGTGCCGGCGCGGGGCTCCGGCGTCGCAATGCCCGGGGATTCCGCCTAACGGCTGGCGGCCAGTGCTTCCTGGACCTGGCGCGCGGCCCGCTGCAACGCGGGGAGCACCTCCGCGGCGGCGTCCCGGGCACTGACGTGCGATTGCGGACCCACGCCCATGGACACGTTCATGGCGGCAACCACGCTGCCGTCGGCCGCGAACACCGGGACGGCGACCGAGCGCAGCCCGATCTCCAGTTCCTGGTCGACGATCGCGTAGCCCTGGGCCCGCACCCGGTCCAGTTCCGCGCGCAGCTCTGCGACGGAGCCGATGCCGTGGCCGGTCGGTGCGCTGACGCCCGCGGCCAGCAATTGCTCCAGCACCCCGGGTGCCTGGTAGGCCAGCAGCACCCGGCCCATCGAGGTGTTGGCCGCGGGGAAGCGCGTACCGACGCTGATGCCCACGCGCATGATCGAGCGGGTGTGCACCCGGGCGATGTAGAGGATGTCGCTGCCCTCGAGCACCGAGGCGGAGGCCGATTCATGGACCGTCGAGGAAAGCTCCTCGAGGACGGGTTCCATCAGCTGCGGCAGCGTGGCGCTGGAGAGGTAGGAGTAGCCCAGCTGCAGGACCTTGGAGGTGAGCTCGAAGAACTTCCCGTCCCCGCGCACGTAGCCCAGTTCCTGCAGGGTGAGCAGGAAGCGGCGGGCCGTGGCCCGGGAGAGGTTGGTGCGCTTGGCGACGTCGCTCAGGGTCATCGAGGGGTGCTCGGCGTCGAAGGCGCAGATGACATCCAGGCCGCGGGCCAGCGACTGGACCGAGGTGGAGCCGCCCGCTGCGGCGGTTCCTGCATCCTGGCTCATGGCGTGGGGCTCCTGTGTGTTCATCGGATGTGGACGCCCAAAAACTCATGGACGGGGAAAGCGAAAGAATGGGGGCAATCCTTCGACGGCCCCCATTCTTTCAGACTTGCCGGCTATGCCTTGATCAGGTCCACCGGGATCTTGGCGTCGAGTTCCTCGAAGCTGATGCCGTGGGTCGAGCGAACCGTCACCCCGGAGTCGTCGATGACGAAGATCGCGGACTCGGTGTAGATGCGCGAGACGCAGCCCAGTCCGGTGACCGGGTAGGTGAGCGCCTCGACCAGCTTGGACTCGCCGGTCTTGGTGAACAGGCCCATCATGACCCAGGTCTGCTTCGCGCCGATGGCCAGGTCCATGGCACCGCCGACGGCCGGGATCGCGCCCGGTGCCCCGGTGTGCCAGTTGGCCAGGTCGCCGCCGCCGGAGACCTGGAAGGCACCCAGGACGCAGACGTCCAGGTGGCCGCCGCGCATCATCGCGAACGAGTCTGCGTGGTGGAAGTAGCTGGCGCCGGGCAGCTCGGTGACAGGGATCTTGCCGGCGTTGATCAGGTCCTCGTCGATGTCATCGCCGGTGGCGACAGGGCCCATGCCCAGCATGCCGTTCTCGGTGTGCAGGGTGACGCCCTGCTCCGAGGTGAGGAAGTTGGACACGTTGGTCGGCTGCCCGATGCCCAGGTTCACGAAGGCGCCGGCCGGGATGTCGGCGGCGACCAGCTTGGCCATCTCGTCGCGGGTCAGCGCGGCCTCGGTGGAGGTGTATTCGCTCATTACTTGGTGCCTCCAATGGTGACGAGGGTGTCGACGAAGATGCCGGGGGTGACGACGTTTTCCGGATCCAGCGCACCGGCGGAAACGATCTCGGAAACCTGCACGATGGACTTCTTCGCGGCGGTGGCCATGATGGGTCCGAAGTTGCGGGCGGTCTTGCGGTAGACCAGGTTGCCCAGGGTGTCGGCGCGCAGCGCCTTGATGATGGCGAAGTCGGCGCTGATCGGGGTCTCGAGCACGTAGCCCTTGCCGTCGATCACGCGGGTTTCCTTGCCCTCGGCGAGCATGGTGCCGTAGCCGGTGGGCGTGAAGAAGCCGCCGATGCCGGCGCCGGCGGCGCGGATGCGCTCGGCGAGGTTGCCCTGCGGGACGAGCTCGAGCTCGATTTCCCCGGCACGGTAGGCCTCATCGAAGTGCCAGGAGTCGGACTGCCGCGGGAAGGAGCAGATGACCTTCTTGACGCGACGTTCCTTGATGAGCAGGGCCAGGCCGGCGTCGGCCTGCCCGGCGTTGTTGTTCACGACGGTCAGGTCCGTGGCGCCGCAGTCCATCAGGGCGTCGATGAGTTCCATCGGCTGGCCGGCGTTGCCGAACCCTCCGATGAGCACGGTGGCGCCGGTCTGGATGCCGGAAACGGCGTCCGCGGCGGAGGTGGCAATACGTGGTGCCATAGGTTGTTCTCTCCTAAATCTGTTCGGTCAGGGGATGGGGGCTCGATTCCCCCGAGGGTGCTTAGGCGGTGGCGTTCGGGTTTTCCAGCACGACTGCCAGGCCCTGGCCGACGCCGATGCAGATCGCGGCAACGCCCCAGCGCTGGTTGTTCTCCTGCAGGCGGCGCGCCAGGGTGCCCAGGATGCGCAGGCCGGAGGCACCCAGCGGGTGGCCGATGGACAGCGCGCCGCCCCAGGCGTTGACGATTGACGCGTCGATGTCCCAGGCGCGGACGCAGGCCAGCGACTGGGCGGCGAAGGCCTCGTTCAGCTCGACGGCGGCGACGTCCGACCAGGAGATGCCTGCCTTGGCCAGCGCCTTGTTGGCGGCCTCGACCGGGGCGAAGCCGAAGTACTGCGGGTCAAGGGCGGAGGACGCGCGGCCGGCGATGCGGGCCAGCGGCGCCGCTCCCAGCAGCTCGCCGCCGCGCTCGGAGCCGATGAAGGCGGCGGAGGCGCCGTCGTTCATCGGCGAGGCGTTGCCGGCGGTGACTGTTCCGGTGGCTGCGTCGCGGAAGACGGTGCGCAGTCCGGCGAGGGTCTCGGCGGTGGTGCCGGGGCGGATGGTTTCATCCATGGTCACCTCGGTGCCGCGCTTGTTGGCCGGCGGCACGGAGACCACGAGGTTCTCGTACTTGCCGTTGGCCCAGGCCTCGGCCGCCAGCTTGTGCGAAAGTGCGGCGAATTCGTCTTGGTCTTCGCGGGTGACCTCATACTTTTCACGCAGCTGCTCGGTGGCCTCGCCCAGGGACACTGTCCATTCCTTGGGCATGGCCGGGTTTACCAGGCGCCAGCCCAAGGTGGTGTTTGCAAGTTCGAGGTTGGCCATCGGGAAGGGGCGCTCGGTCTTGGGCAGCACCCACGGGGCGCGGCTCATGGATTCGACCCCGCCGACCAGGACCAGGTCCGCGTCCTCGGTGTTGACCTGTCGGGAGGCGGCGATGGCGGCGTCCAGCGAGGAGCCGCAGAGGCGGTTCATGGTGGTGCCGGGCAGAGAGGTGGGCAGGCCCGCGAGCAGGGTGGCCATGCGGGCCACGTTGCGGTTTTCCTCGCCGGCGCCGTTGGCGTTGCCGAAGATCGATTCGTCGATGGAAGCCGGATCCAGCTGCGGTGCCCGGGCGACGAGTTCGCGGACCACGTGCGCGGCCAGGTCGTCGGGGCGGTGGGAGGAAAGGCTTCCGCCGATCTTGCCGAAGGGGGTGCGGATCGCGTCGTAGAGGTACGCCTGCTTCATGGTGTGGGTCCTGGCTTCCTGGTCAATTTGTTCGCATCGCGAACGCTTGTTCACTAAATGAACTTTATCACCGAGAGGGTCGGCCATCAAGGGATCGAGCCACATTGCCTGCGCCGCCCCACATGGCCGGGGACTTCCCGCTACCTGCCAAACTCCCTGCTCAGCGCGCTCGGCGGGAGCGTGGACGGGCCTTGGAGGTCGATGCGCCGGGCACCGCAACCGGCGCCGCAACGCACATACAGCACCCGCCCGTCGGAGGTGTCGTGTGCGGAATCGACCAGCCATGCGTGTTCGTGGGCAGGGACCTGGCGGGTGGCTTCAAGGGTTTGGGCGGCATCCATAGGCATCATGCTGTCCAGCATGCTGTAATGTCCTTATGCACCTCAACCCTTACGGCGAATATGCGGTCCTGCTCGCGGCCTCGCTGGCCAACGACCCGCCAGTCAACCGGGACGGCATCATCGACCGGGCGCGCAAGTTCGGCATGACCATGGACTTCACCCCGGCACCCGATGACTTTGAGCTCACCCGCGGCGTCGTCGAGGACTGGCTGCGCGTGGTGGATGCCACCGACCCCGGCCGGCGGGCGACCCTGCTCAACGAGCAGATGGCGGCCGCCGCCGCCTACCCCCGGCTGGTGGACCACAACAACGAGGGCTGGCACCTGCACTACCGCGATCCGAACCAGGTCCTTCCCCGTGTGCTGCGGGCGGTCATCGGCGTCGGCACGGCACTGCACCTTTCGACCCGCGGCATGCACCGCATGGGGCGCTGCGCCGCCGGGGAGGATCCCGGGGATCCGTGCACCCGGGTGGTCATCGACGTCACCCGCAACGGCCGCCAGCGCTACTGCTCGGTGCGCTGCGCCAACCGGGCTGCCGTGCGCCGGCACCGGGCCCGCGCCGGGTCGGGTGCCGCGGCGGCCCGGAACGGCTGAGTCCCCCGCGGCGTCCCGCTACTCCCGGCCCTTGCCTTCCTCCTCGTCGGCAGCCGCGTCCACCTGCGGGATCATGCCGGTGGCCGGGCGCGGGGGCGTGAGCATCGAGGCATAGTCGTGCTCGGAGGAGTACTGCAGGAACGACAGGTGCGCCTCGTAGCGGTCCAGCACGTCGTTGATGACCTGCTCCTTGCTCAGGCCCATCAGGTCGTAGCCCTCGGTGCCGGTCTGGGTGAAGACCTCGAGGCGGTAATACACGTCGACCTCGCGGGACATGGTGCGGGCACCGAACGCGGGCACCGGGGCCTCGACCGCTGCCACCTGGTAGTGGAAATTGCGGTGGTCGTGCATGTGGACCACCAGGGTGTGCTCGTCGATGTGCGTCTTGGCATTGGGCGTGCTGCTCAGCACGGCGTCGTAGCCCAGCTCCCTGAACTCGTCCTTCACGTCCACCAGGGCCGGATGGATGGTCCTTTCCACAAACTGGGCCACCGCCTTGTTGGACGGATAGGCGCGCAATTGTCCCAGACGTTGGCGCCACGATTTCTCCGGCGCGGCGCCACCGTGCGCCGCCGTCGCGCGGCGGCGCATCACGTGGCCCTCGCGCTCGGCCCGCTCCATCCGCAGGACCTTGGAGAAGGACGCCATGACCAGGTAGGCGATGATCGTCACCGGCAGCGCGAAGATCAGCGTCGCGTGCTCCATGGTCGTCACCCCGCCGGCAATCAGCATCGCCACGGTCAGCACAGCGGTGACCAGGGCCCAGAAGATGCGCAGCCACTTGGCCCCGTCCTGCGAGGGGTCCGGGATGGAGGAAGAGAAGTTGGACATGACCATCGCGCCGGAGTTGGCGCTGGTCAAGTAGAAGAGCAGGCCCGAGAGCGTGGCCAGGCCGATCAGGAACGGGGCGCCGGGGAACATCTCCAGCAACGCGTACCAGCCGTGTTCGGGACTGGAGATCGCTTGCTCGGCGAACTCCCGGTTGCCGCCCAGGACCTCGTTCATGGCGCTGTTGCCGAAGATCGAGACGATGAAGAAGTCGCAGAGCACCGGGGCGGTGATCGCGGCAATGACGAACTCGCGCAGCGTGCGGCCGCGCGAGATGCGGGCCAGGAAGAGCCCCACGAACGGGCCCCAGGCCAGCCAGAATGCCCAGAAGAAGAGGGTCCAGCTGCCCATCCACTCGGCCCCGCCGTCCTCGTAGGCGAAGGTCTGCAGGGTGCGTTCGGGCAGGGTGAAGATGAAACGCCCGATGTTCTCCACCAGGGCGGTGAGCAGGAAGGAGGTCTTGCCGGTGACCAGAATGTAGAGCATCATGGCCGCGGCCGACCAGAGGTTCAGCTCGGAGACCAGCCGGATGCCCTTGTCCACCCCGGAGGTGCAGGCGGCGATGGTCATGATGACCGCCACCAGCACCAGGGCGATCTGCAGGGCCAGGCCCTCGGGCAGGCCGAAGAGCCAGGAGAAGCCGACGTTCAGCAGCACCACGCCGATGCCCATCGAGGTTGCCACGCCGAACACGGTGCCGACCAGCGCGAAGATGTCGATGACGTCGCCTGTCACCCCGCGCACGCGCTTGCCCAGCAACGGGTAGAGGGCCGCGCGGATCGACAGCGGCATGCCCCAGCGGTAGGCGAAGTAGCCCATCGCCATGCCCAACAGCGCATACATGGACCAGCCGGCGATGCCGTAGTGGAACATCGTCCACACCACCGCATCCTGCGCCGCGGCGGCGGACTCGGGGTCGACCGAGGGCGGGGTGATGAACTGGGTGATGGGCCCGGTCACCGAGTAGAAGAGCATGTCGATGCCCACGCCCGCGGCGAAGAGCATCGCGACCCAGGTGAAGAGGTTGTATTGCGGCCGCGAGTGGTCCGGGCCCAGCCGGACGCTGCCCTCCTTGGAGAAGGCCACCCAAAGCACGAACAACACCACCAGGGTGACGGTGACGACGTAGAACCAGCCCAGGTTGATGGAGATCCAGGAGACCATCGAACGCATGGTGGCCGCGGCGTTGTCCGGGACGACGATGGCCCAGATGGAGAAGGCAAGGATGACGCCGGCGGAGATGAGGAAGACGCGCCAGTTGACCTTCGGGCCGGGATGCTCGACGAGCTCGGAGGGCCCCTTGCTCAGCTCGGTGCTGGTCATCGGGGCACGGAATTCCTCGGCCACCGGGTCCTTGCGCCGTTCGCTGACGCCGAAGCGGCTCCGCTCCGGCATGGACTCGGGACGTTCGGGCAATTGCCTCGGTCCGTCTTCTGGCTCAGCCACGTGGTTCTCCTTTGATCTGTGGACCAGGTGTCGCCACATGTCCGCCCACGAATTGAGGAACCGCTAGTCAAACGGTAGGAAGCGGGACCGGATGGACCTGTTGCACCTGATTGCCTGCTGTGCTCATCGTAGGCATTGTCCGCCGGAATCCGGAACATTGGCCGCGGTTATCTTAATCTCCACGCGGTACCGCCACGGGTCCGCTTTTCTGCGGCCAACGGTCCATTCCAACTGTTCTACAGTGGTTTCATGGCCAATTCGCCGAGCGGGGACTCGATGCTGGACCGCCTCGTGCGGATCCTTGATGCCTTTGACGCGCAAAACCCCACGTTGACCGTCAATGCACTGGCCCGCCGGGCCGACGTGCCCCGGGCAACCACCTACCGCTTGCTGGAGAACCTGGTGTCCCACGGACTGTTGGCACGCGATTCCGACGGGCAGGTGCGTCTCGGGCTGCGGTTGTGGGAACTGGCCAACCGCAGCGCCTCCACGCTGAACCTGCGCCAGGCCGCGCTGCCCTTCATGGAAGACATCAACCAGCTGGTGGGGCAAAACACCCAGCTCGCCGTGCTGCACGAGGACGACGTGCTGGTCATCGAGCGGCTCTCCCGCCCCGGTTCGGTGGTCAACCAGGCCAACGTGGCCGGACGCATGCCGGTGCACCTGACCTCCATGGGCATGGCACTGCTCGCGCACTCCCCCGCCAATGTGCTGGAAGGGTATTTGGAACGCCACGGGGACACCATGCATGGCCAGCACCCCAGGCTGCGGCATGAACTGGCCGAAATCCGGCGCACCGGATACGCGACCTTCGACGGGTTCATCGACACCGACACCACCGGTGCGGCGGTTCCGATCCTCGACGACCGCGGCCACGCCCTGGCGGTGCTGGCCGTGGTGGTCCCCCTCGGGTCCGACCTGCTGCCGGCGGCGGTCATGGCGTTGCAGACCGCGGCACGCGGCATTTCGCGCGCGCTCGGCCCTGCCACGGAAAACTGACGCGCAGGCAGCGCACCCGGGAGTCCATGAACTTGGCCGAACGACGGCGCTCAACGGCCGTAGGGCAGTGGGAACCAACGGTGCCTCCGGACTACGGATGGGAACACCAATTCTTCGGCCGCCGCGCATCGCTTCGCCGATTCAGCCACGAAGCCCTGTCGTGGCAGTCTCTGACACCACCACCCTTTCTTGGGCGCGGGCGACATCCTCGGCCTCGCCGAGCATGTCGGTCTAGCCGATGCCGCGAGCACCGGTAAAGATGGTGAGCAGGCCGGGAGCGCCAGGTCGGATCGGCAGACCGTAGGCGAACTCATCGAGCAGCCCGGCCGATCAGCTGCGGCGACTCGGCTCTGGCAGTTGGCCGAAAAAGATTCCTCGTTGGAATCCGTTCACCCATGGAAGTTCCTGTGTACCTGGCGCACTTTTGTGTACCTATTGAACAATGGTGCCCACGCCTCCGCAGGTGGAGGTAACTGCCCGTCATGACCGTCACCCGAAAGCGGCGATCCCCCGACGACCGTCCGCCCGGTGCACAAAGCACCTACACTCAAGGAATGGGCAACGATTCCGAAATTCCGGTAGATCTTGAACCGGCTGGACAGCTTCCGATCCTGGACGATTCAGCCGTCAAACGCGTGCTGTGCGTGGTGGCGCACCCCGACGACATGGAGTACGGCGCCTCGGCCGTCGTGGCCGAGTGGACTTCCAGGGGCATCGAGGTGGGCTACCTTTTGCTGACCTCGGGCGAAGCAGGCATACGCACGATGGCCCCGGGAATCGCGGGCCCGCTGCGTGCCGAAGAGCAAAAGCGCGCCTGCGAAATCGTGGGGGTTGCCGATCTGGCCATCCTGGATTTTCCCGATGGGCTGCTGGAACCGGGGCTTGCTCTGAGGGAGCGGATAGTCCACCACATCCGCCGGTTCAAACCCGATGTGGTCGTGACCATGACCTGGGACCTGGAGACCCCGTGGGGGATCAACCACGTGGACCACAGGGTTGCGGGCCTTTCCGTCGTGGACGCAATCCGGGACGCCGACAACCCCTGGCTTTTTCGCACCCAGCGCACGGAGGAGGGGTCCGAAGCGTGGGCAGTCCCGTTGCTGCTGGTCGCCGGTTCCCAAGACACCCACGCCATACCCGTCAGCAAGCAGTCGGTGGACCGCGCAGTCGCCTCGCTCGGCGCGCACAAGGCCTATCTTGCCGCCCTCCCGGACCACGAACCGCCTGAAAAACTGGTCACGGCAATCCTCCGCCGGACCGGCAAGGCGGCCGGGAGCGATTATGCGCTGGGTGTGCGGTCTATCGAGATGGCTTGACCCAGGCTGCACCGCCGTCGATGTATTTCCGGGATCGAGAAAATCCGGGTCGATCCCGAGGCCTCCTCGTACGGAATTTGGCGGGAGTCCGTAGCACCGTCCGTGACAACAGGGGCAGGTTCCGCGGTGGAATGTTTTTGCACGGGCTGCCGTCGGGGAGGCACCCTGCCCGAACGACGTCGCGTCCATTGGGTATGCAGAATTGACGGTCTAAGCAAATCCGGACAGGGGAACCTTCGAGAGTTGCTGGGGAATGTTGCCTTCCGCGACCAATCCGCACTCCACACATGCGCGGAAGCGGGCCTGCGCAGGTCTCGCGGATATCGACGCAATGTTCCTGACCCTCCCCCTTCGCTCTTGGTTTCCAGGATTCGTACAAAGAGGGATCGGTCCGAAACTAAGACGAAAAACGCCCAAAAGTTCCGCAAATGAGGAATCATGGGGATATGCCGAAAATTCGAGTCGCAGAAGCCGCACGCTTGCTCGGGGTCAGTGACGACACAATCCGCCGCTGGACTGAGAACGGGAACCTCACCGCGCACAAGGACAATTCCGGCAGGCTGGCCGTCGACGGGCTGGAGCTCGCGCAGATCGCGCGAAACCAGGCGCAGCTGCCGGACGATCCCTCGCCGACCGGTTCTTCCGCGCGCAACCGATTCGTCGGATTGGTCACGGGCATCACGATGGACACCGTCATGGCGCAGGTCGAGCTGCAATGCGGCCCCTTCCGCGTCGTCTCCCTGATGAGCAGCGAAGCCGCCCGGGAATTGGGACTCGAGCTGGGCTCGATTGCCACGGCCGTGGTCAAGGCAACCACCGTCATCATAGAATCCCCGCAAGGCAAGAGCGCGATATGAGCAAGCTACGCAAAATGCCGGCGCTCCTCATCATGGCCTCGGCGTTGGGCATCGGGCTTGCCAGTTGCTCCGCCGGGTCGCCCGGCACCGCGGATTCGAACCCTTCCAACGCTCTCTCCGGGAACATCACCGTGTTCGCAGCCGCCTCGCTGAAGGCCCCGTTCACGCAATTGGCCAGCGACTTCGAGCACGCCCACCCGGGCACAAGGATCAACCTGAGCTTCGCCGGGTCCTCCGATCTGGTCACACAGATCGCCGCCGGAGCGCCAGCGGACGTCTTTGCCTCCGCTGACGCGACGAACATGGCAAAGCTCTCCGAAGCAGGCCTCGCGGCTAGCTCCCCCGCGAACTTCGCGTCCAACACCCTGGAGATTGTGGTTCCCCCGTCCAATCCGGCCTCGATATCCACGTTTGCCGACCTTGCCCGCCAGGGGGTGAAGGTCGTCATCTGCGCGCCCCAAGTGCCCTGCGGAATCGCCGCCAAGGCCGTGGAAGAATCCACGAAGACGCCCCTTGCACCCGTCAGCGAGGAATCCTCGGTCACCGATGTGCTGGGCAAGGTGACCAGCGGCGAAGCGGATGCCGGGCTGGTCTATGTCACGGACGTGTTGGCCGCCGGCAATAAGGTCAAGGGAATCAAGTTCCCCGAGTCCAAGACGGCGATCAACGCCTACCCCATCGCCACTGTCGCCACCAGCCCCAACAAGGATCTGGCCAATACGTTCACGAAATTCGTGGCCGGACCCGAAGGCAGGAAGGTCCTCACCGATGCCGGTTTCGGAACTCCGTAGTCGCTCGAAGTTCAGAAGCTGCGGGGCCGGGTACACCGCAGTTCCCCCGTGGATCTATGCCCTCGCGTGTGTCGGCGCCTTGTTCGTCCTGCTCCCGCTGGTGGCCATGCTCGCCAAGGTCAAGTGGTCCCAATTCATCCCCCTGATCACCTCGGAATCCTCGCTGACGGCGCTGGGCCTGAGCCTGCGCACCTCGGCGGCAAGCACCGCCCTGTGCATCGTCCTGGGCGTCCCGCTGGCGCTGGTGCTGGCCCGCGGGAACTTCCCCGGCCAGCGGGTGCTACGCGCCTTCGTGCTCCTGCCGCTGGTGTTGCCGCCGGTGGTGGGCGGCATCGCCCTGCTCTACACCTTCGGGCGCCAGGGCCTGCTGGGCCACAGCCTTGAGATTGCGGGAATCCAGATCGCCTTCTCCACCACCGCCGTCATCCTGGCCCAGACCTTCGTTGCCTTGCCCTTCCTGGTCGTCAGCCTCGAGGGCGCGCTGCGCAGCGCGGGCGGAAAGTACGAGGCCGTTGCAGCAACGCTGGGTGCACGGCCGACCACGGTACTGCGCCGGGTGAGCCTTCCGCTGGTGCTGCCTGGCCTGGCCTCGGGCGCGGTCCTCTCCTTTGCGCGCAGTCTCGGGGAGTTCGGGGCCACGCTGACCTTCGCCGGATCCCTGCAGGGTGTTACCCGGACCTTGCCCCTGGAGATCTACCTGCAGCGCGAGACCGACGCCGATGCAGCGGTGGCGCTGTCCCTGGTCCTGGTTGCCGTGGCCGTCATCGTGGTGGCCCTGTCCTATGGCAGCACCCGCTCGAAGATGGCCAGGCCGGGGGCGGCAGGGTGACGATCCACTTCGAGGCCACACTCACCGAACGGAATTTCGACGTCTCCCTGGACCTTGCCCGGGGCGAGACCCTCGCGGTCTTGGGACCGAACGGGGCCGGCAAGTCGACATTGCTCTCCATCATGGCCGGCCTGCTGCGCCCGGAATCCGGAACGGCATCCATCGGCGGGCGCACGCTCTTTGACCTCGACTCCGCGCGCCCGCACTGGGTGGCGCCGCACGCGCGGGGCACCGCGTTGCTTGCGCAGGAACCCCTGCTCTTTCCGCACCTGAGCGTGCTCGAGAACGTCGCGTTCGGGCCGCGGAGCAAGGGCGCCGGCGCGGCCAAATCCAGGGTGGTGGCCCGCCGGTGGCTTGAAGCCACGGACACCCAGACCCTGGCCGCACGGAAGCCCGGCGAACTGTCCGGCGGACAGGCGCAGCGGGTCGCGGTCGCCCGGGCGCTGGCGGCGGGACCCGACCTGCTGCTGCTCGACGAGCCCATGGCGGCCCTGGACATCCACGCCGCGCCCTTGATGCGCCGGCTGCTCAAACATGTCCTCGCCGACCGCAGCGCCATCATCATCACCCACGACATCCTCGATGCGCTGATGCTGGCCGACAAGGTCGTCATCCTGGAGAACGGACGCATCACCGAAGCGGGCCCGACCCGCCACGTGCTTGGCCGGCCGCGATCCCGTTTCGCCGCAGGGCTCGCCGGGCTGAACCTGGTCACCGGCACCGCCCACGGGGAAGGAATCGACACGGCCTTCGGGCGGATCTTCGGCACCCGCGAAACCGAGCTGGTCCACGGCGAGCCAGCGGCAGCGGCATTCCCCGCTTCCGCCGTTTCGGTATACCTGGATCCACCGCACGGCAGCCCGCGCAACATGCTCGAGGCAACCGTCACCGACCTGGAGCCGCACGGCGACGCCATCCGGGTGCGTGCCGGGGAGCTGGCCGCCGACATCACCCCGGCCGCACTCGCCGACCTCGGACTGGTGCCCGGGACCCGCGCCTACTTCGTGCTCAAGGCCACCGCTGTCACCATCTACGCCGCCTGATTTTCCGGAGCCCACCCGCTACGCCGGGACTGAAAATGGGTCCGCGGGAACCGCCGCAACAGGCAAGAAACGGACTTCGAAAGCGTCGCTTGGATCAGTGTCGTTGAATGTTCACCTCAACGACATTTCGGGTCTTCCGTTCTCGTAATTCTCGGCAATATCGGACCGCCATTCTCGATAATGCCGGCAGTTCCCCGCCGGCAGCGATTCGGGCCCAGGCATCACCACGGCCCGACACCCCACACTCGAGAAAGGCCCTTTCATGTCCTCCGCCAAACGCGCCCAACGCCTTGCTTGCGCCGCAGCCATACTCGCTGCCGGCACGTTCGCCCTTTCCGCCTGCGGCAGTGCCACATCCGCCGCCGATGCAGCCGCCGCCGACAACACCTTGGTCTTTGCAATGCCCCCGGGCACCGACGACCCTGACATCCTCTCCGAAGCCAAGGTCATCCAGGGCTTCATCGCAGAGGCCACGGGAAAGGAAGTTTCTCGCGAGATGCCTGCCGACTACCTGGGGGTAGTCGAGGCCGTGCGCCAGGGCCACGTCGACGTGGCGGTCATGAGCCCGTTCTCCACCGCCCTGGCCGTCAAGAACGGCTCGGTGGATCCGCTCATCGTCTGGAACAAGGACGCAACGAAGCCTGCATCGTATTGCTATGCCAAGCCCGGAAGCGGCAACGAATCGATCGCTGACGTCGCCGGAAAGACCGTCTCCTTCGTCGACCCCGGATCCACCACCGGCTACTTCATGCCCAAGTCCCTGCTGGCCGACAACGGCCTGGTTGACGGGGAAGACTACGAATCCGCCTTCGCCGGCGGCCACGACTCGGCACTGTTGGCCATGGTCAACGGCTCCGTTGACGTCGCCTGCTCCTCCATCGCGGATCGGATCATCGAATCCGGCGCCCTGAAGAAGAGCGACCTGCAGCTGATCGGCGAGACCGCCCCCATCCCTGTTGGCATCGGCATTGTGGTCAGCCCCGACTTGCCCGAGGAAACCCGCCAGCAGCTGCTGGATACGCTGCCGGAAAAGATGACCAACAACCCGGAGATCCTCACGCTTGGCGGAGCCACCGAGTACGTCAAGAACCCCGGCATCGCACCCTATGAGCCTTTGCTGAAGGTTGCAGAGAACGTCGGCGTTGACCTCAAGGACATGCGGTGACCCTCGACCTTCCCCCGGCGGAACATCCGGCAGCAAAGCGCCCCGGCCTCGATTCCAGCGCAGGGAAAGGGATGCATCTGCCCGCGCCCGTGCTGGTCGCCAAGGACCTGCGCGTCACCTATCCCAACGGCTTCACCGCCCTTGAGAGCTTCACCCTGGACGTGCGCCCCGGCGAGGTCGTGGCGTTGCTTGGGCATTCGGGCTCCGGCAAATCCACCTTCATGAAGGCCGCCACCGGCATGGCCCCGGCCTCAGCCACGCAATTGACCATCGACGGGCAGGACGTGATTGGGGCATCCGGGGCCGATCTGAGGCGGCTTCGCTCCAAGGTCGGCTACGTCTTCCAGCACTTCAATCTGGTTCCGCAGCTCAGCGCACTGACCAACGTGCTCACCGGCGGGCTCCACGACGCCGGCCCGGCCAACGCCCTGGGAATCTTCCCGCGGCGGCAGCGCGAACGCGCCCTGGAGTTGTTGGACCGGGCTGGACTGGCCGACAAGGCCCGCCAACGGGCGGACAGCCTCTCCGGCGGACAGCAGCAGCGCGTGGCCATTGCCCGGGCACTGACGCAGGAGCCGCGCATCATCCTGGCCGACGAACCCGTGGCGTCGCTGGACCCGCGGCTGGCCGGATCCGTGCTGCGGCTGATGCGCCGCATTGCGCGCGAGGACGGCATTCCCGTGGTGGTCAGCCTCCACGTCGTGGATCTGGCAGTCCGCTTCGCCGACAGGTTTATCGCCCTCGAGGCGGGGCAGGTACGGCACACCGGGTCGGTCGAGGCGCTGACACAGGACATGGTCACCGACATCTATGGGCAGGAACGCGAAGACGATGAAGAGCACTGACAGCAAGCCCGCCCGGCTCCCGGCCCTTGACGAGCGGGACAGGTTGCGGCTCGCCCGCCCCTTCCAGGCCCCCGGCGCCTCGGGAATCATCTCCCTGGCCGTGGCCGCGGGCGCCGTCTGGTGGTCCATGGCCGGATCCGGATTCAGCCTGCAACGCCTCGCCGAGGGTCTGCCCAAGATGGGCGACTACCTCGTGCGGATGTGGCCGCCAACCTTCGACAAGATGGACATCGTGCTGGACCTGCTGGCCGAGACGGTGCAGATGGCAGTCGTCGGCACCCTGATCGGTGCCCTGTTGTCTCTGCTGGCGGCATTCGGTGCGGCCTCGAATATCGCACCCGCCTGGCTTTACACACTCACCCGCGGCGTGCTGAATATCCTGCGGTCGATACCCGACCTGATCTTCGCGCTCATGTTCGTCTCGGCCGTGGGCCTGGGCCCGTTCGCCGGAATCCTGGCGATCATCCTCGGCTCGATCGGCTCGATCGGGAAGATGTACGCCGAGTCCATGGAATCGGTGCCCGAGGCCCCCTTGAATGCACTGCGCGTCTCCGGGGCCACCAGCGGACAGGTGATCCGCTACGGCGTGCTGCCGCAGGCCTCGCCGCTGCTGGTCAGTTACACCCTGCTGCTCTTCGAGGGCAACGTCCGCGGTGCCACGGTGCTCGGGCTGGTCGGCGCCGGCGGCATCGGCCTGGAACTGACCAACGCCATGCGGCTGTACGACTACGGCCACATGTTCGCCATCATCATTTCCATCGTGGTCCTGGTGACCATCATCGACCGCGCCAGCGCAATGGTCAGAAAGAAGCTGAGCTAATGACACTCACACCCCTGGTCTCCCCCCTGGCAAACCTGCGCGACCTCGGCCACCTGCCCGTGGCCGGCGGCCGGGTGCGCCCGGCGATGCTGTGGCGCGCCGATGACATCACGTCCGCCCCGGCCGACCAGATCGCCGCTCTCGCCGCGTCCGGGCTGGGCACCATCCTGGACCTGCGTTCGGCCGGCGAAGTGGAGCGCAGCGGCCCCGCGGACGGACCCCTGCTGGCCCGGCACCACCTGCCGCTCACCGATGATTCCGCCGACCCGCAGGCACTGGCGGCATTGTTCGCGTCCACCAAGACCCCGGAGGACGTCGGCTCCTGGTACGCACGATTGTTCCTCAGCCGCGCGCCGCAGCTGGTTCAGGCGCTGACCCTGATCGCCGACGCCGCCGGGGGCGTGCTCTTCCACTGCGCCGCGGGCAAGGACCGCACCGGAGTCCTGGCCGCTGCCATCCTCTCGGTGCTCGGCGCACAACCGGAAACAATCATCGAGGACTACGCCGCCACCCACGCCAATGTCCCGGCGGTGTTGGCCCGCCTGGAGGCCATGCGCAGTGCTGTCGCCCTCGACGGTTACCCGGAGCGGGCCGCCGGCCACCCGATGCTCGGGGCGCACGCCGGCAGCATGGCGGGCATGCTCGCCGAGCTGGAACGCGACGGCGGCCCCGTCGCCATCCTGCAGCGTGCGGGACTCAATGCCGACACCACCCATCGGCTGCGGGAGCGACTCGTTGAAGACTGATACCGCGAACGCAGCGGACCAAGCCGTCAACGATTCCCGACCCGTGGGACGCCCACGCGACTCGGCCATCGAGGAACGGGTTCTGCGCGCCGCCGTCGACCTGCTGCGCGAGAAACCTGTGGGAGAGGACTTCACCCTCTCCGAACTGGTTGAGCGCAGCGGCGCCAGCCGCGCCGCGATCTACCGGCGCTGGGAGAACCGGCAGGCCGTCGTCGTCGCGGCCCTCGACGCCGACCGTCGGTCGATCGAGCACGTCATGCGCGACACCGTCCTGGAGACCATGGTCGCAACCTACGAACAGGTCATGCTGGAGATCGATGCCTCCGTGGAGGGCAATCGGCTGATCAACCAGCGCCTGGCACTGGGCCTGCGGGACAAGGCATTGCAGCAGGCCTATTGGGAACGGCACGTCCGCCGGCGCCGGTCTGCCTCCCTCGCCCTTCTTGAACGAGGCAAGGAAACCGGGGAAATCCGGGCCGATGCCGACCTGGAGGTCGCCTTGGACCTCATCAACGGCGCCACCTATTACCAGACCGTGGTTCGCCCCGATGGCGGGAGTGACGAAAGCCGGGCCCGGGTCGGCGAGGCCATCCGCATGCTCTTCCGCGGCCTAGCCGCGACCTAGGAACCAGCCGGACCCCTTGCCGGGGCCGGCTGGTTCCGGTTCCTCCGAGGTATCGGCCCGGGGTCGCCATCCCCACCGAGGAATTCTCATTCAATGGGATGGTCGTGGTTGTTTGGTGGCCGCGCCCACAGACTGGATGCAGAGACCCCACTCCCAGGGATCGTTGCCGGGCGCACACCGCACAATGACGTGCCGCTGCCGCCCTCCGATCCCCCGCACCGAAGGAACGCGATCCCCCCATGGCAACAGCGCGCACCATCCTCAAGACCCAGGTAGGCATCGTCGGCGGCGGCCCCGCCGGCCTGATGCTCTCGCACCTTCTCTCCAAGACCGGCATCGAGAACATCGTCGTCGAGTCACGCGACCACGAGACCATCCGCAACACCCACCGCGCCGGAATCCTCGAGTCCCAGGCCGTGAAGATGCTGGTGGACTCGGGTGTCGACGGACGCGTGCTCACCCACGGGGACGAGCATGCAGGAATCGACCTGCGCTTCAACGGCGAATCCCACCCGCTGGACTTCCGCGACCTGGTCGACGCCACCGTCACCCTCTACGCGCAGAACGAGGTCTTCGTCGACCTCGCCGCGGCACGCAAGCGCGACGCGGGGGACGTGCGCTACTCCTCGGAGGTCACCGAGCTGCTGGATCTTCAGACCGACACCCCGAAGTTCCGCTTCACCGATGACTCGGGCGCCGAGTTCGAGGTGCACTGCGACGTGCTGGTCGGCGCGGACGGCTCGCGTTCCTTCTGCCGCCGGCAGATGCCCTACACCAACCGCAGGGACTTCAAGGTCGAATACCCCTTCGCCTGGTTCGGGATCCTCACCGAGGCACCCAAGTCCGCCCATGAACTCATCTACGCCAACTCCCCGCACGGCTTCGCGCTGATCTCCCAGCGCTCCGAGACCGTCCAGCGCATGTACTTCCAGTGCGACCCGAACGAGAACGTCGACGACTGGTCGCAGGACCGCATCTGGAACGAGCTGCAGCGCCGCGTCGACGGACCGGACGGCTTCACCCTGAAGACCGGGAACATCTTCGACAAGACCGTGCTGAAGTTCCGTTCCTTCGTGCGCGAGCCGCTCTCCCACGGCCGGCTCTTCCTGATCGGCGATGCCGGGCACACCGTCCCGCCCACCGGCGCCAAGGGCCTGAACCTCGCGTTCGCCGACGTCAAGGTGCTCTTCGAGGCCCTCGACTCCTTCTACTCCAGCGGAAACGAGGAGCTGCTGCACGGCTACTCGGACAAGGCGCTCAAGCGCGTGTGGAAGGCGCAGAACTTCTCCTACTGGATGACCTCGATGCTGCACACCCCGGTGAACGCCGACCCGTTCATGGCCAAGCGCGCCCTGGGCGAGCTCGACACCGTCACCTCCTCGCGCTACGGACAGCAATACCTGGCCGAGTCCTACACCGGCTGGCCGCACGCCTAGCCCCGCCCCCGTTCATCCCCTTCACCACCCCCGCACGCCCCACCGAAAGGAGCACGCAGTGAGCACCGAAACCACCGCGAACGAGACGTTCAACGATTCGCACGTCCTGGACCCCGCCGCCACGACCGTCTCGCAGGAATCCATCAGCAAGGAAATCACCGACACCCACGCGGCCTACCGCCAGTCGGTCGTCGACGGGATGAAGGCCGAGACGCAGCCGCGCATCGACTTCGCCCCCTACCGCTCCTCGCTGCTGCGCCACCCCACCAAGAACCTGCACCACGCGGACCCCGAGACCATCGAGCTGCACTCCCCCGCCTTCGGCGAGCGCGACGTGCACGCCCTGGAATCGGATCTGACCATCCAGCACAACGGCGAGCCCATCGGCGAGCGCATCGTGGTGGCCGGGCGCGTGCTCGACGGAGACGGCCGCCCGGTCGCCGGCCAGCTGGTGGAAATCTGGCAGGCAAACGCCGCCGGACGCTACATCCACAAGCGCGACCAGCACCCGGCCCCGATCGACCCGAACTTCACCGGCGTGGGACGTGCGATCACCGGCCCCAACGGCGAATACTCCTTCACCACCATCAAGCCGGCACCGTACCCGTGGAAGAACCACCACAATGCCTGGCGCCCGGCGCACATCCACTTCTCGCTCTTCGGCACCGACTTCACCCAGCGGATGATCACCCAGATGTACTTCCCGGGCGACCCGCTCTTCTCCCTTGACCCGATCTACCAGGCCATCACGGACAAGGACGCCCGCGACCGCCTGGTCGCCACCTACGACCACTCGATCACGTCCCACGAATGGGCCACCGGCTACAACTGGGACATCGTACTCACCGGCAGCAACCGGACCTGGATGGAAGACGAAGAGGAAGATCACTAACATGGCACAGGCACCCAACACCCAGGCCCCCGCACTCAAGCTCGCCGCCACGCCGGGGCAGACCATCGGCCCGTTCTACGGCTATGCCCTGCCCTTTACGAAGGACAACGAGCTGGTCAACCAGGCCCGCCCCGGAGCGGTGCGCCTGCACGGCGTTGTCACCGACGGCGCCGGCACCGTCATCCCCGACGCGCTGCTGGAAATCTGGCAGCCGGACGAGCACGGCAACGTGGTCTCCCAGGACGGCTCGCTGGTGCGCGACGGCTACACCTTCACCGGCTGGGGCCGCACCGCGGTGGACAACGTCGGGCACTACACCTTCACCACCCTGAACCCCGGGGCCACCGAGGAGGGCAAGGCGCCGTTCATCATGCTCACGGTCTTCGCCCGTGGCCTGCTCAACCGCCTGTTCACCCGCATCTACCTGCCGGAGGACACCGCGGCGCTGGCCAAGGATCCGCTGCTTTCCTCGCTGGACGAGGCACAGCGCAAGACGCTGATCGCCACCCGCGAGGCCGACGGCTCGCTGCGCTTCGACATTTCGCTGCAGGGCGAGGACGAAACCGTGTTCCTCTCCTACCCGCGCGAGAGCTAGCCAACGCCGCATCCCGCATGTGACCCCCGTGCGCCACGGAACTCGCCGATCCCCTCCCAAACCGGGATGATGGAAAAGGCGGGCTCCCGCGCTGCGGGGGTTTTGTGGGGTTCAAGCCCCCCACCGCCAGCACCACCCCCGTAACCACAGACCCACAGGAGAAGCACCGCCCATGTACCCGGCCGATTACGGATTGTTGACCCCGGCATGGGCGGCGACGCCCGTGGCGAAGACCGCCTCGGACGCCGCCTTCGCCCAGGGCATGCTCGACGTGGAGGCAGCCTGGGTCAAGGTCCAGGCCGAGGCCGGGCTGTGCAGCTCCGCGGATGCGCAGGCCGTGGAGCGGATCGCCAAGGTCGAGCTCTACGACCTGGGCGCCCTGGCCGCCGCGGGCCCGGACGGCGCCAACGCGCTGATCCCGCTGCTGGGCATGATGCGCAAGCAGCTCGCCGAATCCGGCGCCCCGGCAACCGCCGCCACCGCCCTGCACCGCGGGGCCACCAGCCAGGACATCATCGATTCCGCGCTGATGCTCATCGCTTCCCGTTCCATCGCGGCCATCCGCACGGATCTGCTCGCCGCCGCCGGCGCCCTGTCCGAGATCAGTGCCGCGCACGCCTCCACCCTGTGCGCGGCGCGCTCGCTGACCCAGCACGCGCTGCCGACAGTCTTCGGGCTGCGCGCCGCCAACTGGCTGGCATCCCTCACCGCCGCCGGGCGCCAGCTCGATGCCGTCGCCGCTTCCCTGCCGCTGCAGTGGGGCGGGGCCGTGGGCACCCTGGCCTCGCTGCACCAGCGCCTGGGTTCCGCTCTGCCCTACAAGTCCGAAAAGCGCCTGGCCGAACGCGCCCACGAGCTCACCGCGGCGCTGGCGGCCGAACTCGGCCTGGCGGCACCGATCGCCCCGTGGCACACCGTGCGCCAACCCGTGCTGGGGCTCGGCTCCGCGCTGGGCTCGGTCATCGCCGCCGCCGGCACCTTCGGCGCCGACGTGCTCACCGCGTCGCGACCGGAAATCGGCGAGCTCTCCGAACCCCGCGAGGCCGGCAAGGGCGGGTCCTCGGCCATGCCGCAAAAGCAGAACCCCGTGCACTCGGTACTGCTGCGCAATGCGGCACTCTCCGCCCCCGCCCACGTCGCCGCGCTCTACACCGCCGCCGGCACCGCCGTGGACGAACGGCCCGACGGCGGCTGGCATGCCGAATGGGCTTCGGTGCGCGAGCTGGTCCGCCTGGCCGGCGGTGCCGCACACCACGCGGCAACCCTGGCCGCGGGACTGGGCGTGCACCCCGAGGCGATGGCCCGGAACATGGCCTTGTCCGGGGAGCTTTTGGTCTCCGAACGCATTTCCACCGTGGTGGCACCCCTGGTTGCCGGCGGCAAGGCGGCTGTACAGGAGCTGGTCCTTGAATCCCTGCGCACGGGCACCCCGTTGCGCACCCTGTTGCAGGGCGCACTGCCCTCCGACATGGACAACCAGTTGTTCCTCGATGACCTGCTGGACCCGGCCGGCTACCTGGGCTCGGCCACCGACTTCATCACCCGTATCCGCGAAGACTTCACAGATTGGAAGGACTCATGAGCATCCCCACCCTGACCCCGTCCCTGCTGCATTCGGCAGCCGACCTCCCCACCCTGGTGCTGGGCCCCTCGCTGGGCACCGGCTCGCTGGCCCTGTGGGGTCCGGCCGTGCCGTTCCTCAAGGAGCACTTCCAGCTCGTGGCCTGGGACTTGCCCGGCCACGGCGAATCCGCTCCCTCCACCGAGGAATTCTCCATGGCCGAGCTGGCCGCCGGTGTCATCTCGATGGTCCAGGCGCTGGAGGCCGACAAGGTCCTCACCCCCGCCGCCCCGCTGTTCTACGCGGGCGTTTCCGTGGGCGGGGCCATCGCCCTGCAGCTGGCCAACGACTTCCCCGGCGCCTTTGCCGGGCTGTCGGTCATCTGCTCCGCGGCAAAGATCGGCACCCCCGAGGGCTGGACGGAACGCGCCGAGCTCGTGGCCAAGGCCGGCACGCCGGTGGTGCTCGCCGGTTCGGCCGCGCGCTGGTTCGCCCCCGGCTTCATCGAGGCCAACCCGGTGGTGTCCACCGACCTGCTGCACAACCTGCAGGACGCCGACAGGTTCGCCTACGCCCACGTCTGTGGCGCGCTGGCCGGCTTCGACCTGCGCGAGGCGCTTTCTTCCATGAAGGACCCGATCCTTGCCATCGCCGGCGCCCACGACGCCGTCTGCCCTCCGGCCGACGCGCAGTTCATCGCCGAACACGCGCCGAACGCCCAGGCGGCGACGATCGACACCGTCGCACACCTAGCCCCGGCCGAGGACCCGGAGGCGACCGCCGCACTGCTGAACGAATTCTTCGCCTCGATCTCCCAGGAGAAAATCGCATGACCGCCGCCTCCCGCCTGCCCGGCGACACCTACGACGCCGGACTGACGGTCCGCAAGCAGGTCCTCGGCACCGAACACGTGGAACGGGCGACCGAGAACTCCACGGACTTCACCGACGAGTTCCAGGAAATGATCACCCGCTACGCCTGGGGCACCATTTGGACCCGCGACGGACTGCCGCGCACCACCCGCAGCGCCATCACGCTGACCGCACTGATCGCCGGCGGCTACTGGGAAGAACTGGAAATGCACGTCCACGCAGCCCTGCGCAACGGCATGACCGAAAACGAAATCAAGGAAGTCTTCCTGCAGTCGGCCATCTACTGCTCCGTGCCCGCGGCCAACACCGCGTTCAAGATCGGCAAGAAGGTGCTGGCCGAATACGCCGCACAGGACGCCAAGTAGGCATCTAGCCAAATACAAAGCGACGGGCTCCGATCGATTCAGGTGAATCGTCGGGGTCCGTCGCTTTTTGGTGCCCGTCCGGTCATCCACAGGCCGTCGGGGAGAACTGCTAGGGGTTGGAGCTCTCGGCGCCGTGCGGGAGCACCACGTCGTCTGCGGAGCGCCCCGCGAACGGAAACAGGACGAGGAGCAGGCCCAAGCCCACCGCCGCGCCAATCAGCTGCGCCACGATGAAGCCGGGGGCCGATGCGGGGGCGATGCCGGCGAACGTGTCGCTGAAGATACGTCCCACCGTCACGGCCGGGTTCGCGAACGACGTCGAGGAGGTGAACCAGTACGCCGCCCCGATGTATGCGCCAACGGCCGGCGCGGCCAGCACGCCCCTGTTGGTGGCGGCCAGGGCGAAGATCAGCAGGACGAGCCCGGCGGTGGCAACGACCTCGGCCAGCAGATGCCCCGGGGTGGCTCGGTCCTTGGTGGAAATCGAGGTGCCCACCTCGAACATGGCGTTCGCCAAGACGCTGCCGCCGATTCCGCCCACCGTCTGCGCAACCACGTAGGTTCCAAGCTCGGGCACGCTCAGTCCGGTGCCGCTGCGTCTGCCCAGGATCCAGTCGACCATGGAAACCACGGGGTTGAAGTGCGCACCGCTGACCGGTCCGAACACGAGAATCAGCACCGTCAGGCCCAGCACGGTGGCGGTGCTGTTCTGAAGCAGCTGCAGGCCGATGTCGTTCGGGGAGAGCTGCTGCGCCGCGATTCCCGACCCGACGACGATGGCCACCAGCAGGCCGGTTCCGAGCAATTCGGCGATGGCGCGGCGCCACAATGGCGGTTGGTTTGAATTCATGGACACCAGCTTGACAGAATAATTTATCTCAGTCAAAGTTGAACCAATGAATATTGAGCTAACGGATTCCCTTCGGGAGCGCGCCGCAAGGCACGCCGCCCTCGCGGATCCTGCGAGACTGCGCATCGTGGACATGCTGACCCTGGGCGACCTTTCCCCCAAGGAGCTGCAGGCCGAGCTCGGGATGCCCTCGAACCTGCTCTCCCACCACCTGCGCTCGCTGGAAGGGGCCGGCCTCATCATGCGCCAACGCTCCGAGGCCGACAAGCGCCGCAGCTATTTCCGGCTGGCAACCGGCGCACTGGATGACCTGGTGCCCGGGCGCGAGCACGCCGCCCGCCGCGTCCTGTTCGTCTGCACGAAGAACAGCGCCCGTTCACAACTTGCGACCGCGTTGTGGCGGCAAGTCAGCGAGGTTCCCGCGGCGTCGGCCGGGACGCATCCGGCGGATAGCATCGCCCCAGGCGCCACCGAGGTTGCCCTTCGCCATGGCCTGGAGCTTGCGGGCCTTGCGCCCCGAAGCCTGGAGCACGTGGCCCGCGACGGGGACTTCATCGTGACGGTGTGCGACAACGCCCACGAGGAACTGACCGAGCTGGACGGCATCCATTGGTCGGTGCCGGATCCCCTGCGTCTGGACACCGGTGCGGCCTTCGAAGACGCCTATCTCGACCTCGCCCGGCGCATCAACGACCTCGCATCCCGACTGCACGCCGCCTAGCCCCGAATTCGCCAACCCCATCCGACTCCAACTCACCCCACACAGGAGAATCCCGTGAGCACCGAAACCGCCAAGAAGCCCTCCGTCCTTTTCGTCTGCGTGCACAACGCCGGCCGCTCCCAGATGGCCGCCGCATTCCTCACCACGCTCTCCCAGGGCACCATCGAGGTCCGCTCGGCCGGCTCGCAGCCCGCGGACGCGGTCAACCCGGCAGCCGTCGAGGCCATGGCCGAACTTGGCATCGACATGTCCGCCGAGATCCCCAAGGTCCTCACGACCGAGGCCGTCAAGGAATCCGACGTCGTCATCACCATGGGTTGCGGAGACGAGTGCCCGTACTTCCCCGGCAAGCGCTACGAGGACTGGGTCCTCGAGGACCCCGCCGGCCAGGGCGTCGTCGCGGTCCGCCCGATCCGCGACGAAATCAAGACCCGGATCGAAGGCCTCATCGAGTCCCTCGTACCGGCCGCCAAGTAGTACGCCCCGCTGCCGGAAGCGGACGCGCGGCCGCCCTGCTGAACGTCGAGGCCAAGGGCTGGATCCGGGTCCGCTCCGCCGGGTCCGTGCCCATCTCGGACGCCACCGTCGTGACGGCCATGTCCGAGTTGGGCGTGGACCTCTCCAAGGACTACCCCGGATCCCACCGACCCCGCACGCCGGTCCCAGGAGGCGGCGAGGGTAGTCCGCGACGAAATCCAAGAGCGCATCAAGACCCTCGCCGCATCGCGACCGGGTGCCGCCAGCCGGAAGGAAGAGGCCCGGCGCAGGCATGAGGGGAGCATGCAGGTATCCCCCGGGGATCCTGCGGGCGGCTATCCGTTGACGATGTCCTCGGCGTGTACGCCGATCCAGTCAACCAACGGCCGGAGCAGGGCCACAAGTTCCTCGCCGCGGCCGGTGAGGCTGTAGTCGACACGCGGCGGGATCACCGGCTGCGCATCGCGATGGACCAGGCCGTCCCGCTCAAGGGTCTTCAGGGTTTGGGCAAGCATTTTCTCGCTGATGCCCTCCGCACTGCGGCGCAGTTCGCTCCAACGTTGTGGGCCCTGCGCCAACGCCACGAGAAGGAGCACGCCCCACTTGCTGGTCACGTGGTCGAGCACCGTCCGGCTAGGGCACCCGGATTGCAGGACCAGGGCGGCTGCTGGAACATCTGGTGACTGGAGACTGCTGGGGGCCGACATGAAAGTACCTTACCTTAAAGTGCGTACTCTCTTTTGGGAAGTATTGATCCGGACGCGCGGTTGTGATGGGGGACAGACAGTTCTTCCACGAAGGGAAACCCCCATGACCATCCTCGTCACCGGCGCCACCGGCAAGCTCGGCCGCCTCGTAGTTGAAGCGCTCCTGGAGCGAAACGTTCCAGCAGAACAGATTGTGGCAGGGGGCAGGAACACGGCAAGGCTCGCGGACCTTGCGCAACTCGGGGTCCAGGTCCGCCCCATGGACTACTCCGACCCGGCCTCGCTACGCGAGGCCTTCGTCGGGATCGAGAAGGTGCTGCTGGTCTCCGGCAACGAGCCGGGCCCGCGCGTGGCCCAGCACCTCGACGTCATCGAGACCGCCAAGGATGCCGGTGTCCAGCTTCTGGCCTACACCAGCATCCCCAATGCCGACACGACCACCATGGCCCTGGCCTCCGACCACCAGGAAACCGAGCGGGCACTGCGCAACTCCGGGATCCCCCACGTGCTGTTGCGCAACGGCTGGTACCTGGAGAACTACACCGAACAGCTGGAGGGATACCTGCAGCACGGCTCGGTCTTCGGCAGCGCCGGCGAGGGCAGGCTCAACGGCGCCACCCGGGCCGACCTGGCCCAGGCCGCCGCAGCAGTCCTGCTCGCCGAGGACCAAGCCGGCCAGGTGTACGAGCTGGGCGGCGAGGAATCCTTCACCCTGGGCGACCTGGCCCGCGAAGTCAGCGCGGCCACGGGCCAGACGGTGACCTACCAGGACCTGCCGGAGGAGGACTTCTCGCACGTGCTCGTGGGCGCCGGGGTGCCGGACTTCTTCGCGAAGATCCTGGCAGACAGCGACCGCGGCATCGCCCGGGGCGACCTGTTGGTGGAGGGCAACGCCCTGAGCACCCTGATCGGACGCCCCGCCACGACGCTGGGCGAGGCGGTTCATGCCGCCGCCGCCGAGTTGGCCACCCAACAGGCCTGATCCGGCAGGGGTGACGAGCGAATAGTCGACACGTCCGCCCGTCTCAAGTACGCTCCAAATATGCCAGCCCCGTTGCCTTCCCGATGCAAACCCCGCCCACCCGGGCGGGGCAGGATCCGGGAAGGAAACAAGAATTGGCACACTCACCTCACCGCCGCAATCGGGGGTGCGCCCTGTGCAAGCCGCACCAGTGGCGCGGCCAGGGCAAGGCCCGCAAATCCCCGTGGCGCGTCAATCGCGCCCTCGGGCGCAAACGTCGCTGGGATCGCCGCTTCATGGGCGACTGACACCTCTTGACCCCGGGCCAAACGGCCGGCAGGGCTTCCTCCAAGGAATGCCCCGCCGGCCGTTCATGCGCCGGTCAGTCCTTCGGGTCATTTCGGCGGCGCGACCAAGCGGCATCTCCGGAGTTCGCGTCGGCGCACTCCCACGCAACGGGATCGCCGTGCAGCCGCACCCCGTCGGTGAACCAATATGTCTCATCCGGGTTCCACCCGGCAACCACACTGGCACCTTCGGAATCCACCTCGATGATCTCGCCCGCCGTCGCGAGGTATGCGGCGGTTGTCAGGTGCACGGCGTCGTACTCACGGGCCACCAGCGAGAAATCCGGCATGACCCAACGCCCCGCCCTTCCGGTGGTGCGGTACCAGTCGTGGCGTTTCTGCGCGGTGACCTCCAGCGGGTAGCGGCGGCACAACCGCGCCCAGTCCGACGCGCCGGCGACTTCGAAGATGCGTGCCGATCCGGGCACCGCCACCGCCCGCGTCTCGGCCCGATCCCACCCGAAGCCGTCCTCAACGCACCACAGCCCCACCGGGGAACCGTCCCCGAACACGCCGGTGGAGTGCACCAGGCTCGCCGGCGGAATCGACCACCATTCCCCGCCCCAGGCTGCCCGCGGATCGGCCGGGCGATCGATGGCTGCGCGGCGCTCCGCGTTCCCTATCGCCTCCCGCCAGGACGCCAACACCGCGGCAGCGGGCTCGCCGCCCAGCGTCCAGAGGCCCGGGGCATCTTTCTGCTCCCACTCGACGCGCCACTGCCGGGACGGCTCGGCCGGCGACATCCAGCCCGCCGCCTGCCCGGAAGCGACGATATGGTCCGCGACCCGAACCAGGCCCGCCCGCACCGGCGCCGCGTCAGCTATCACGTCGTGGCCGTCGGGCTCCTGCCAGTATCGGGCGGTGGAAACACTCCGGACCAGTGCCTTGCGCAACCTCTCGAAGGTCACCGGCACCAGCTGGGTGGCGGCCAGCAAGTCGGCGATGTCCTCATCCGTGAGGACGTCTTTCCCGCCCTCCCCCGCACCCGCCCCGAAGAGCACCACGGCGTCCCCGCGCCCCGCTTCCACACGATAGGAGGCGTCGAAGAGTCCCCCATGCAGCGGGTGTTCGGTTTGTCCCTGCAGCAGGACCGCCTCTGATTCCAGCGCAAACTCCAGTAACGCACGCCGTCCCCGCCGGCCGCCGAGCAAGGCCTCCGCCAATTCCATGTCCGCTCCCCCGCCTGTGGTCATCCGGCCAACCGCGGCCGTGTCTCCACGGTACCCGCCCCGCGGCTCCTAGACTGGGGCCATGCGCATAGCCGTCCTCGATGACTACCAAGACCTTGCCTCTTCCCTCGCCGACTGGGATTCGCTGCCCGGCGAGGTCGTTTTTTTCACCGCATTCCTGGGGCACGACGATTCCGCGGTTGCCGCCGCGCTGCGGGACTTCGACGTCATCGTGGCCATGCGCGAACGCACCCCCTTCACCGCGGAGCGGCTGCGCCGGCTCCCCTCGTTGCGGCTCCTGGTCACCACGGGCATGCGCAATGCGTCCATCGACCTGGACGCGGCGCGCGATTTGGGCATCACGGTGTGCGGCACCGCCGGCAGCGCCGCGGCGGCGACCGAGCACACCTGGGCCCTGGTCATGGCGGCCGCCCGCCGCCTGGACGTCGAGTTGTTCTCGGCCGCACGGCCACGCGCCGCCGACCAGCCGTGGCAGCAAAGCCTGGGCACCGAGCTGTCGGGCAAGACCCTCGGGGTCTATGGCCTGGGCAAGCTGGGAAGCCAAGTCGCCCGCATCGGCCAGGCCTTCGGGATGCGGGTCATCGCCCACAGCCAGAACCTCACCGCCGAACGCGCCGCGGCCGAGGGGGTCGCGCTGGTCGGCGAGGAGGCGCTCTTTGCCCAAAGCGACGTGCTCTCCATCCACCTCAAGCTCTCCGAACGCTCGACCGGCGCGGTGGGCGCGCGACAGCTGGCGTTGATGAAGCACGGCTCGATCCTGGTCAACACCTCGCGCGGCGCGATTCTCGACGAGGACGCCCTGGTGGCGGCGCTGGACTCCGGCGCCCCGGGGCTGGCCGCCGTCGACGTGTTCGACATCGAGCCGCTGCCCGCCAACCACCGCCTGGCCCACACCCCCGGGGTGATCGCCACCCCGCACCTGGGCTACGTGACCGAGGACCAGTTCCGGATTTTCTACGCGGGGGCGGTCGAAGACATCGCCGCCTGGGCGGCGGGGACTCCGGTCAACCTGCTGGCCTGACCCGCCGGCGGGGCCCGCACGGGCCTCAGTAGTCCAGCATCTCCCTGCCCAACAGCGCCTCCTGGACGGCTGCCGTGCGGTTCCGCAGCGCTTGGGCCACCGCGGCGACGGCGGGCTGGCGCAGCGAGTCGGGGCGCAGCACCATCCAGTACGGAAGCCGTTCGGCAAAGTCCCCGGGCAGCAGCCGCACCAGATCCGGGTGCCGGTCGGCCATGTAGCAGGGCAGGAAGCCGATCCCGGCCCCGGCACGCGTGGCCTCGACGTGGACGAAAACGTTGGTGGAGCTGAGCGCATCCGACATCCCGGGAACCAGCCGGCGCGGGGCATCCAGGTCATCGACCTGCAGCATCGAGTCGACGAAGTACACCAGCCCGTGCGCGCCCAGTTCGGCGACGCCCGCGGGCGTGCCGAAGTCCTCCAGATAGCGGCGCGAGGCGTACATCCCCAGCGTGTAGTCGCCGAGCCGGATCGCCTCCGCCCGATGCACCTGGGGCTCGCCGACCACCACCTCAAGGTCCAGTCCGGAGCGGTGCTGCAGCGCCCGGCGGGTGACATTGACAATTTCCACGCTGAGGTTCGGGTGTTTGAGGCGCAGCTGGGCCACGGCGGGGGCGATGATGAACGCGCTGAAGCCGTCGGTGGCGGAAATGCGCACGACGCCGGCGATCTTGTCCGCGTCCTGCTCGCCCTCGACGATGGTGGCGACCGCGGTTTCCACGTCCTCCGCCGCGCGCACTGCCCTTCGGCCCAGGTCCGTCAGCTCCCACCCGCCCACGGTGCGGGCAAGCGTCCGGCCGCCGAGGGCCTTTTCCAGGGCGGCGATCCGGCGCGAGACGGTGGTGTGGTTCAGGCCCAGGCTTTCGGCCGCGGTCGTGAAGCGCCCGGTACGCGCTACGGCGAGCAGGATCAGCAGGTCATCGGGGTTTGCGGCGGTGCCGCCGGGTGACGGGGATTTCATATCTGCAATTCTGCACCCGATCTCTGCCTAAGTGGTCATTGATGCACACGTGGGTCCGTGTCCATACTGGGTGGAGTCTTCCTGTGCGATGGGTCACAGGACCACCCGCAACGCCGAGGTCGACGCCGACACCGGCAGAACAAAGGAGAGCGCCGATGAGCGTCAACCAGCCGACGGATGTAGGCACAAAAGAGGACTCGGGGCTAAAAAAGATCGTCGCCGCCTCGATGGTGGGCACGGTGGTGGAGTGGTACGAGTTCTTCCTCTACGCCACCGCCGCCTCCCTGGTCTTCGGCAAGTTCTTCTTCCCCAACGCCGACAGCGAGCTGGACGGCATCATCGCCGCCTTCCTGACCTACGCGGTGGGCTTCATCGCCCGGCCGCTGGGCGGCATCGTGTTCGGGCAGATCGGCGACAAGCTCGGGCGCAAGCACACGCTGCAGGTCACCATCATCATGGTCGGCGTGGCAACGTTCCTGATGGGCTGCCTGCCCGGCTTCAACTCCATCGGCTACTGGGCACCGGCACTGCTGGTGATCCTGCGTTTCGTCCAGGGCTTCGCCGTGGGCGGCGAGTGGGGCGGTGCCGTGCTGCTGGTGGCCGAGCACAGCCCCGACAAGTCGCGCGGCTTCTGGTCCAGCTGGCCGCAGGCCGCGGTTCCGGTGGGCAACCTGCTGGCCACGCTGGTGCTGCTGGGCATGAGCTGGATCCTGCCGGCGGACCAATTCCTGTCCTGGGGCTGGCGCGTGGCCTTCTGGGTCTCGGCCTTCATCGTCATCATCGGCTACTACATCCGCACCCACGTCTCCGAGGCGCCGATCTTCCTGGAGGCCCGCGCCCAGGTGGAGGCCGACAAGGCCGTGAGCTACGGCGTGCTGGAGGTCGTGCGCAAGTACCCCAAGGGCATCTTCGGCGCCATGGGCCTGCGCTTTGCCGAGAACATCCTCTACTACATCATCGTCTCCTTCACCATCGTCTACCTCAAGACCGTCCACGCCTACGACACGAGCCAGCTGCTGCTGGCCCTGCTGGTCGCCCACGTCATCCACTTCCTGGTGATCCCGCAGGTCGGACGGCTCTCCGACGCCTTCGGGCGCAAGCCGGTCTACCTGGCCGGAGCGGTGCTCGGGGCAAGCTGGGCGTTCTTCGCCTTCCCGATGTTCGACACCCGCAACCCGGTCGTCATCATCCTGGCCGTCACCATCGGCCTGTGCTTCCACGCGCTGATGTACGCCGGGCAGCCCGCCATCATGGCCGAGATGTTCCCGACCCGCATGCGCTACTCCGGGGTCTCCCTGGGCTACCAGGTCACCTCGATCGTGGCGGGCTCGATGGCGCCGATCATCGCGACGGCACTGCTCAAGGACTTCGGCTCCTGGCTGCCGGTGGCCATCTACGTCGCCGCGGCCTGCGCCGTCACCGCCGTCGCGGTGGTTACGCTGAAGGAAACCCGGGGCGCCTCGCTCCACGACATCGACGACGCCGATGCCCGCAAGCACGGGCTGAACACCGCCCGGGTCAACGGCTGAGCGTCCCCGCGCCCCGCATCCGACACGTTCTACCCAAGGGAAAACACATGACGAACCAGGAAACCGAACGGGCGGCCAAGTCCGCACTGCAGCCGCTCTCGGGAAGGCGGGCACTGGTCACCGGCGGCGCCAGCGGGATCGGCTTGGCCGCGGTGCGCGCGCTGGCCGCCCGCGGCGCCCACGTCGTCGTCGCCGACAGGGACGCGGAGGGAGCCGGGGCGGTGGCCGCGGAAGTCGGCGGCACCGCCTGGGCGGTGGACCTGCTCGACCCGGCCTCCGTCGCCGACGACACGCTGGATGCAGCGCTCGACGGGGTGGACATCCTGGTCAACAACGCCGGGATCCAGCACGTCAGCCCGATCCAGGACTTCGACCCGGCTGACTTCCGCCGGATCATGACCCTCATGGTGGAGGTCCCGTTCCTGCTGATCCGCGCGGCACTGCCCAAGATGTACGCGCAGGGATTCGGGCGGATCATCAACGTCTCCTCCGTGCACGGGTTGCGCGCCTCCCCGTTCAAGTCCGCCTACGTGACGGCCAAGCACGGGCTCGAGGGGCTGTCCAAGGTCACCGCGCTGGAGGGCGGGGAGTTCGGGGTGACCAGCAATTGCGTCAACCCCGGCTACGTGCGGACCCCGCTGGTGGAAAAGCAGCTGGCGGACCAGGCCCGGGTCCATTCCATCCCCGAGGCCGAGGTCCTGGCCAAGATCATGCTGACCGAGAGCGCCATCAAGCGCCTGGTCGAGCCGGAGGAAGTAGCCTCGCTGGTGGCCTGGTTGGCCGGCGACGAGGCCTCGATGGTGACTGGTGCCAGCTACACCATGGACGGCGGCTGGTCGGCCCGCTAGTTCCAGCCTTCCGTTCCAGCAACAAAACCGTCCCCGGGCGGGCGCATCAAGCGCCCGCCCGGGGACGGTTTTGCGTTCGGCTTTCCCGGCGGGCTCAGCCTTGGGGCAGACCTATCTGCCCAAAGAGCGAGAGCCGGATCCTGCGCGCCTCGCCCATGTGCCGGCGCATGGCCTCCTGCGCCGCAGCGCCATCGCGGTTCCGGATGAGCCGCACCATTTCGGCATGCTCGTCCAGGGAATCCGCCCACCTGGCGCCGACCGACAGCGTCGAGGAGGGCGCATGGATCTGGTGGGTCGACAGGCGGTCCAGCAGGTCCTTCAGGATCGGGTTGTGCGCCGCCGTCCAGAGTGCGGAGTGGAACTCGATGTTGGTCCGCAGGCGCGTTTGGTCATCCGGATCCGGCAATGCCCTGTCCCGTTCAACCAGGCCCTCGAGGCGGATCAGGTCCATCTCGGTCCGCGTGGCAGCCGCTTCCAGGGCGGCCTGCCCCTCCAGCAAAATCCTCAGGTCGTAGACCTGCATGAGCTGTTCGGGGTCGATGTTGCGCACCTGGAGCCCGCGGACCCCGCGCTCGAGCAACCCCTCCTGCTGCAGCCGGCCCAGCGCCTCGCGCACCGGGGTGCGCGAGACGCCGAAGCGCTCGGCCAGGGCCACTTCCTTGAACGCGGTGCCCGGGGCGTGGGAGCCGTGCAGTATTTCGGCACGCAGTTCGGCATGGATCGTCTCCGAGTCCACCTTTGCCGCCATCTCAACCCATCTCCGCCCCACGTCAAGGGGGCTCCGTCGTAATTTCTTGCCTAGGCCAGCGTACCGGCACGGCGCCCGAACACGACGCCGGCTGCAAGCCCGGAACCACCGGGGTAGTTCGCGGAGAAGAGGCCACCGAGCATTTCGCCGCAGACATAGAGCCCGGGCAGGTGCTCGCCCGCCTCGTCCAGCACGCGGCCGTGGGTATCGGACTTCAGGCCGCCGAAGGTGAAGGTGATGCCGCAAGTGACCCCGTAGGCGTAGTACGGACCGGTGACCAGCGGGTGGCCCCAGTTCGACTTCCGCGGCACGGTGTTTGCCGCGCGGCCATCCTTGACGTTCGGATCGAACGGCTTGGAGGTATCGATCGATTCGTTGTAGTCGGTGATGGTCTTGGCCAGGGCCGCGGGATCCACGCCGATCTTCGCCGCCAGTTCCTCTACGGTGTCGGCGGATTCCACCGAGATGCCGGGCATGTCATATTCCTCGGTGCGCAGCATCGGGCGCAGCGTGGCGTCGAAGATCTGGTAGGCGATCGAGTCGGGCTGCTGCAGGATGACCTTGCCGTACTTGGCATAGGTGTAGTTGCGGAAGTCCTCGCCCTCGTCCAGGAAGCGCTCGCCGCGGTTGTTCACGATGATGCCCAGCGGGTAGCTCTGGCGGGTCAAGCGGTTGGTCAGCTCGCGGTTTGACTCGTTCTTGGCGGTGAACGCATCCCACTGCACCGAGTGGCAGGTTCCCCAGTCCCCGCCCTTGGCCGCTCCTGCGGCCAGGCCGGCGGTGATCATGTCGCCGTTGTTGAAGGCGGTGCCGCGAATCTTGGCGTTCTCCCAGCCCTCTCCGAGGTGCTTGCGGCGCATTTCCGGGTTGGATTCGAAGCCTCCGGCCCCCAGGACCACGGATTCGGCGCGCAGTTCCTGCACGCTTCCGTCCTCGGCGCGGACCTTCACGCCCTTGACGGCGCCGCCCTCGAGGATCAGGTCAAAGACGTCCTGTCCGTAGCGGACTTCGGTGCCGAGCTTCTCGGCCACGGCAACGTGGTCGGCCATCAGGCCCTCGCCGCCGCCAACGTTTCCGACATGCAGGCCGCCCCAGAAGAGGTAGCTGCCGTCCTCGCGTTCGTAGGCCTGGCGCTCGTACATCAGGCGGTACTTCAGGCCCAGACCCTGGAGCCAGCGCAGGCCCGGTGCTGCCTCATTGACCAGGACCTCGGTCAGTTCCGGGTCGTTGCGCCCCTCGGTGACCTTCACGAGGTCGGCGGCGTACTCGGCGGCCGAGTACGGCGGGACCTCGCTGACGGCGTGGCGGTCGTCGTATTCGATGAAGTCGCGCAGGTCATCGATGCCGTTGTGGGCGATGCGGGTCGCGCCCGCCGTGTAGTAGCTGTTTCCGCCGAAGAGCTCCTGCGGCGCCTTCTCGAGCAGAAGCACCTTGCGTCCGCGCACCGCCGCGGCGTGTGCCGCGGTGAAGGCGGCGTTGCCGCCGCCCACGACGATGACATCTGCCACGTGTTCGTTGCCTGCTTCGTTTACCGTGCTGCTCATCGCGAGCCTCCCTGTCTTCGACCCCGTCCGGAGCCTTCTGGATACGAGTGTATACACAAATATACAGAGTGCGCCAGAGGGTCGACATCCTCCAGGTGCTCGTCCGGTTCAGCCCGGCTATTCCCCGATCCAGCGGTAGCGGTGTTCCGGGCGGCCCGGCGCGCCGTACTTGGGCCGCAACTCCGCGAGCCCGCGGCCAGTCATCATCTCCAGGTACCGCCGCGCACTCACCCGCGAGATTCCGCAGCCCTCGGAGACCTCGGCTGCGGACATGTCGCCGGCCCCGCCCCTGCCTGCCGCCTCGCGCAGCGCCTGGCCCACCAACTGGACCGTTGGCTGGGAAAATCCCTTGGGAAGCGGCGCGCCGGAGTCGACCGGGGCCGCCGCGCCGCGGCTCGCGGCCCGGCCTTCCGGCTCGCCCGCTCGTAGCATGAAATCGATATCCCCCTGGTCCAGAATGGGTCCGACTTCGGGGGCGGCCTCGGATCGGGCGACCCGGAATGCCTCGAGCCGACGGTTGAAGTCGGTCACGGTGAAGGGCTTGACCAGGTAGTCGTCGATTCCACGACCCACGGCGAACCGCACGGTGTCGCGTTCGCTGGCGGCGGTGATCATGATGACTCCCGTCTCGTGCCCGCTGCCGCGCAGGTCCTCCAGCACCTGCAGGCCATCCATGTCGGGGAGGTTCACGTCGAGAAGCACCAAGTCAACGGGCTGCTCCTCGAGGAACGCCAGGACCGGCCCGCCGCGCTCGAGCACGCCCGCCACCTCGAAACCGTCCAGCGCGTCAACGTAGCGGGCGTGCAGGCGTGCGATATCCGGATCGTCGTCGACAATCAGCGTCCTGATCATGCAATTTCCCCCACTTCGCTTCCCGGCAGCACCGTTGCTGCCAGCCAGTTCCATTCGACGGTGATCATGGCCCCGCCCAGGTCGCCCGAGGACACTTCAACCGAGCCGGCACGGCGCCTGATGACCCGGTCGACCAGCGCCAGCCCGATACCGTGTTGCACTCCGGCCCCCGGCTTGCTGCTCACCCCGCGCCTAAAGACCTCCTCGACCGCGCTCGGGGCGATGCCCGGGCCGCTGTCTTCCACACAGATCCGCAGTCCCTTCGCCCCGGCATTCAGCAACAGCCGCACCTGCCCCCCGTCGCCGGCGGCCTCGATCGCGTTGCTCAGCAGGTTGCCCACCACCGTCAGGGCGTCCTCATCGGCGCGCCAATCCGGCTCGGTGCCGGACTCCGGATCGACCACCAATCGCACCCCGGCTTCCCGCGCGTTGGCCGCGTTGGCGCCAACGAGTCCCGAGAGGGCCGGGTCCCCAAGGCTACCGGCCTCGGCGCCGAGGGTCGCGCCGCTGATTCTTTGCAGGTATTCCGCCGCCTCCCCCGGTTCGCCAAAGGACAGGTAGCCGGACAGCACGTGCAATCGGTTGGAAAATTCGTGGGCCTGCGACGCCAAGGCATCGGCCAGGCTTCGCTGGCCCTTCAGCTCGCGCAAGGTGGCTTCCATTTCGGTCCGATCCACCAGGGTCAAGGTCCGGCCCAGCGATTTGCCGTTGGCCAACGCCTCTCGGCGGGTTGCCACCAGGATGCGTTCCCCCGAGAGGACGAATTGCGTTTCCTCTGCTTCCGGGGCCTCGCTGCTGAGCTGGGCGTGGACGGTCGGGTCGAGCACGTCGGCGGCCTTTGCACCCACAACCTCGCCCTCCAGCCCCAGCAACCGCCGCGCTTCGTCGTTCACCAGGGTCAATCTTCCCTCAGTGTCAACACCCACGACACCGTCATGCACGCTGAAAAGCAGCGCCTGCTGGGACTGCAGCAAGCCCGCGACGGCCTCCGGCTCCACTCCGTAGATCCGTCGGCGTACCACTCTCGCGGTCAACGCCGAGGCAATTGTTCCCAGCGCCGCGGCCCCAAGGATCCAAGGTGCAACCGTTCCCACGACGTCGAGCAGCTCACCGCGGATATCGCTCTGCAGGATCCCCACGGACACAGTACCGACCACTTCACCGTCGAACCACACAGGCTCCTTGGCCCGCAAAGTAACGCCCTGCGGGCCGTCCTCCGTTCCCCGGAAGGACTCGCCGGCGCGCACCGGGTCATGGTCCGACGACACGGGCTCCCCGATGCGGTCCGGATCCGGGTGTGCCACCCGAATTCCTGCCAGATCCGCCACCGTCACATACCGGACGCCCGAGACCGCCGTCGCCAGATTCGCGATGGGTGCTATCACCTCCGTGGCCCGGGGCTTCCCCAGATGCTCCTGGACAGTCTCCTGGGCTGCCATTTGCACGGCCACGGTGTGGACACGGTCGAAGGCCACCTCTTGTGTTCGGTGGTCCTCGAAAGCCAGGACCACAATCGAGACCGCGCCCATCAGCCCCAGCACGATCCCCAACTGCAACGCCAGCAGCTGCGCACGGCGGCGGTTTTTCGATAGGGAATGCACGTCGATCCAGGCCTCTTCCAGGTCTCGTTGACTTTGTTTTCTTTACTGTTCTTATGAACTAAAGCACATTTTCGCTGTGCCTCAGATCACTTCTCTGGCACCTTTGTGGTCGAGGGACCCGCCAATGACACCCGGTCCACCACCCATGAGATTACGGATGAAAATGAGCAAGAGCATAATCAAGAAGACGCTATACGGCACCGTCGTCGCTGTCGTGGCGGGTCTGGCACTGGTCAATGCGGCCGCAAGCGGAGGCGAGGCGACCGCGCGTTCGAAACTCGTCCTCATGGCCCCGGCGGCACCCGGCGGCGGCTGGGACGGGTTCGCCCGCGAGTCGCAGCAGGCCCTGAAGTCCGGTGGCGTGGTGAACAACGCGCAGGTCGTCAATGTGCCGGGTGCCGGCGGAACCATCGGCTTGAGCCAGTTCGTCCAGATGCACGGTCGCCACGACATGTTGATGGTCACCGGCGGCGTCATGGTCGGCGCCATCGAACTCGCCGACTCCGAGTCCACCTTCGACGACATCGTTCCCATCGCCCGGCTTGCAGATGACTACGCCGTGTTGGTGGTACCGGCCAAATCGGAGTTCCAGACGCTGGATGACTTCATCAAGCGCTGGAAGGAAGATCCGGGCGGAACATCGATTTCCGGCGGTTCGCTGGGGTCCATCGACCACCTGCTGACGGGTCTGGTCGCGCAGAAGGTCGGCATTGATCCGCTCAAGACCAACTACATCGCCTACTCCGGCGGCGGCGAGGCGCTGACCTCCATGCTTTCCGGGACCACCGTCGGCGGCATCTCCGGCTACAACGAGGTTGCCGACCAGATCGAAGCCGGAACCCTGCGCGCGTTGGCGATTTCCTCGGAGGAACGCCTCCCCGGGGTCGACGTTCCCACGTTCAAGGAACAGGGCGTCGACGCCTCGATGGCCAACTGGCGCGGCGTTGCCGCTGCCCCGGGCATCACGGAGGAGCAAAAGCAGGAATTCGTGGACATCGTCTCCGAGTATCGCCAGACGGAGCACTGGCAGGGAGCGCTTGAACGCAATAGCTGGACGGACAGCTTCATGACCGGCGACGAATTCGAGGAGTTCATCGACTCCGAGGTCACCATCACCAAGGACATCGTGGAAGGGCTGGGACTGTGAAGACGATAGAAGATTCCCCCGCTACCGGGCGGAAGACAGAGGACTACCCGGTGCGAATCACCGGCTTCTGGTCGGGTCGCAGCGAACTGATCGTCCCGGCACTGGTCTTCACCCTTGCCGGTTTCCTCAGCTACGGAACCGCCACCATGGAGGTGATGGGCACCAGCGTTCCGGGGCCGCAGTTCTTCCCCACCATCGTTTGCGTGTTGCTCTTCCTCATGGCGGCCATCCACACGATCCAGATCCTGCGCACCAGGCGTTTCCCGCACGCCGACAGCGAGGGGCACAACCCCGATTTCTCCAGCGACATGCTCGGAGACCTGGGCGACACCGAGGGCAAGTCGATCTATGGCCCCACCGCACCGCCCTCCGCCACCGGCAAGCGAAAAGCCTATTCGGACTGGAAGACGTTGGGCACGGTCATCGGCGGCGTGGCCGCATTCATTGTGGCGCTGCCCGTCCTGGGCTGGATTCTCAGCGCCGCCGGCCTCTTCTGGGTCGTCTGCCGTGCACTGGGCAGCAAGCGCCCGCTCTTCGACATCAGCATCTCGATCCTGTTTTCCGCGGTCATCCAGCTGGCCTTCAACGCCGGCCTCGGCCTCAACCTGCCCTCCGGCTTCTTGGAAGGACTGATCTGACATGGAATCCATAACCATGCTCATGGAGGGGTTCGCCTCGGCCCTGACACCCATGAATCTCCTGTGGGTGCTGATCGGTGCGGTCCTCGGCACCGCGGTGGGCGTATTGCCAGGTCTCGGCTCGGCCATGGCCGTTGCCCTCCTGCTGCCCATCACGTTTTCACTGGATCCAACCGCGGCATTCATCATGTTCGCCGGCGTCTATTACGGCGGGCTCTTCGGGGATTCAACCTCCGGCATCCTGCTGAACACGCCCGGCAACTCATCGGCCATCGCCTCCACCTTCGAAGGCCACCGCATGGCCCTCGACGGCAGGGCTGCCAAGGCATTGGCCACCGCCGCCATGGGTGCCTTCATCGGCGGACTCATCGCCACGACGGTCGTGGTCTTCTTCGCCCCGGTGCTCGTCAAGATGGCAACGGCGTTCGGCCCCGCCGAATACTTCGCCCTGGCAGTCTTCGCGTTCCTCGCGATTTCCTCCGTGGTTTCCGACTCGGTGGTCAAGGGCCTGCTGTCCCTGGGACTGGGTCTGGTCCTCGCACTGGTCGGCGTTGACGGACCGTCGGGAACGGCGCGCTTTACGCTGGGCCTGCCGCAGCTCTTCGACGGCATGTCAATCGTGGTAATCACCGTCGGGCTGCTGGCGCTCGGCGAAGTCCTTCACATTGCCTCGCGCATCCACCGCGACGATGCGGCCACGCGGGTCGAGTCCAAGGGCAAGCCCCGCCTGGACCTGCGGGACATCCGGCGGGCGCTTCCGGCCTGGCTGCGTGGCACGGCATTCGGTGTACCGTTCGGCGTCATCCCCGCCGGCGGTTCCGAGATCCCCACCTTCCTGGCCTATGGCACCGAAAAGAAGCTCGCTGCCCGCAACGGCGACACCGACTTCGGCACCAGCGGGTCCATCCGGGGCGTTGCCGCCCCGGAAGCGGCGGCAAACGCGACCGCCGGCACCGCCATGGGCGCACTTCTCGCACTGGGCCTTCCCACCTCGGCGACGGCGGCCATCATGCTGGCGGCCTTCCAGCAGTACGGAATGCAGCCAGGTCCCCTGCTGTTCGAACGCAGTGGCCCGATGGTCTGGACGCTGCTCGCGTCGCTGTTCATCGGCTTGGTCATCCTGCTGATCCTGAACATGCAGTTCGCCGTGCTCTGGGCCAAGCTCCTGCTCATTCCCCGGCACTACCTCTACGCCGGCATCACCGTGCTCTCGGTACTTGGCGTCTACGCGATCAGTTCATCGATCGTTGACCTGTGGATCCTGCTGGCCATCGGGCTGCTGGGCTTCCTGATGCGCCGCTACAAGTTCCCGCTCGCGCCCGTGCTGATCGCGGTGATCCTCGGCCCCCTGGCCGAAACGGAACTGCGCCGCGCGCTGACCGTCTCGGAAGGCGACCTGTCGATCCTGGTCGGCAGCCCCGTCACCCTGGTGCTCTACGGACTATTGGTGATCGCCCTGCTGATCACCGGTATCCAGCACCTGCGCCACAGCAAGGCGGCAAGGAGCCAGGCACCGAAATTCGACTCCGACAGAATCGGCGTCTAGGCACTCAGATCCCGAACTAGAAACATCCTGAAATGGGAGGTCGTCACGGTCCAACTGTGACGACCTCCCATTTCTTAACAGACAAGGCCACCGTTATACAACCAAGCGTTGGGCCGAACTAGATGACCCGCGGCGCCTTGGCCAGGTTGGCCGTCAGTTCTTCCGCGTTTTGCCGCACAACGTAGGACGGGCGGTCGCGCTCCACCCGCCAGCTCTCGGCCAGCGGGCCGATGTTGACGGTGTCGAAGCCGAATTCGTCGTACAGTCGGGTGACGAGCGCCGCCGCGTCCTCGTGGTCACTCGCGGTGGCTAAGGCACGGCGATTTTCGATGCCGGTCGGTGCACCGGTGGTCGTGATTTCCGCGGCGAGGATGTGGTTGAAGCCCTTGGCCACCCGGGATTCCTTCAGATGTTCCTGGACCAAGCCGGAAGTCGTGGCTTCACCGTCATCCAGCGCCGGTATTCGGCCATCGCGCTCCCAGTAGTAGTTGATCGTGTCGATCACGATCTTTCCTGCCAGCGCTTCGACGGGAAGGTCCGTGTAGTTCCCCAGCGGAATGGTGGCCACCGCGAAGTCGCCCGCCTCCGCGGCCTCGGTCGCAGTGGCGGCACGGGCCCGCGGTCCCAGTTCGGCCACCAGGTTCATGAGGGTTTGTGGCCCACGCGAATTGCCGATGACCACGTCATATCCCAGTTGCACGGCCTTGCGCGCGACCTGGGATCCAATGTGTCCTGCTCCGATGATTCCGATGACAGTCATGTGGGTTCCAACGATGCCCTCTGGGCGTCACATTCCCGTGCGTCTCCAGGTTGCGCGGTGGACTCTACTTGGCGGGTCGCGAAGTAAAACGACAGAATGGTCCCATGGCCGAGACCGCAACGAGTCCGCGGTGGGAAACCCACCCTGTCACGCCGGAGAACTTCGAGGATTTCGCCGACGTCATCAATCCGACCCGGCGGGACACCCATTGCTGGTGCCTCTCGCACCGCCTGGGCGTCAAGGACATCAACGAGCTCGGCGGCGGCAGTCGCGAGCACGCCATGCGCAGGCTCTGCGAGCGGGAGCACCCGCCCGGGGTCATCACCTATCGCGACGGCGAACCCGTCGGATGGTGCAGCATCGGGCCGCGGGCCGAGATCCCCCGCCTGGCCGCCTCGAAGTTGATCCGTCCCGTGGACGAGGTCCCGGTGTGGAGCATCATCTGCGTCGTGGTGCGCAGCGGTCACCGGCGGCAGGGAGTGACGGCCCACCTGCTGGAGGGGGCCGTGGAGTACGCGGCTTCCCGCGGTGCACCGGCCATCGAGGCGCACCCCGTGGATCCGGACGGGCGCATGGACACCACCATGGCGTTCGTCGGAACCCGGGCGATGTTCGAACAGGCAGGGTTCCGCGTCATCGGCACCACCGACGCGGTGGCCAGCAGGATGACGCGGCTCATCATGCGCCGCGACCTCTGACGGTGAACCGGGCCCTGCAGCCCGTCTTTAGGTGAGCGACCAGGAGCGCTTGGACAGCCCGAACCAGAAACCGTCAATGGCGGTCTTGGCCTCGATGCCACCGGAGGCATAGGCGGCGCCGAGGGCGACATAGAGCGGCGCCCAGTGCTCGGAGCGCGGGTGCGCCTCGCGGGCGGCCGGGGCCTTGTGCAGGAAGTCCAGGATGGAATCCACGTCCCCGCGCGCCATGGCCTCTTCGGCCCAGTGGTCGAATTCGCTCGAGGCGGCCGGTGGCGTCGTGTCGGGTCCCCCGGCCGGGTTGAACCAGCGCAGGTTGTGGGTGGTGAAGCCGGAGCCGATGATCATGGTGCCGCGGTCGCGCAGCGGTGCCAGGGACTGGCCGAGCTCGAACAATCCCTGCGGGTCCAGCGTCGGCATCGACATCTGCACGACCGGGACGTCCGCGTCGGGGAACATCTCCTTGAGCGGGACGTAGGCGCCGTGGTCAAGGCCGCGGGTCTCGTCGCGCTCCACGTGGTGGCCGTGGTTGCCGGTCAGCCGGGCGACCTCGTCGGCCAGCTCCGGTGCCATGGGCGCGTCGTAGCGCACGTCGTAGTAGTGCTGCGGGAAACCCCAGAAGTCGTAGACCAGCTCCTGCTTTTGGTGGGTGGCGCTCAGGGAAACGGGCGCGTTCTCCCAGTGCGCGGAAATCATCAGGATGTCCTTGGGCTTTTCCATGGTCGCCGACCAGCCGGCCAGCTGGGAGGTCCAGGTGGCGTCGTCAGCGAGTGGCGGGGCGCCGTGGGAGAGGAAGAGTACCGGTGGGCGTTCGGCTGCAGTGGTCATGCGACAAGCATACACCAAATTTAGTTGATGCTTCAAGCAATGTCGGGGTGGGTATCTCTGGCCGGGAGTAGATCCGGTCAGAACGGGTAGTCGGCAATCTCCGGTCGCATGGTCAGCCACTGCGTTTCGGTGAATGCCTCGATGTTCGCCGCGGCCCCGCCAAAACGCGACCCGGTGCCCGAGGCGCCCACGCCGCCGAACGGGGCATTGGCCTCGTCCGAGACGGTCTGCTCGTTGATGTGGATCTTGCCGGAGTGCAGCCTGTCGGCGATCCGCATGGCCATCCCCACCTCGCCCAGGATGCCGACCGAGAGGCCGTACTCGTTGGCGTTGACCTTCTCGATGAGCTCGTCGATATCGGCGAATGCCGCGACCGGCGCGACGGGGCCGAAGATCTCCTCCTTGAAGGCGGGATTGTCCAGCGCCAGGTCCGCCAGCACCGTCGGTGCGTAGAAGAGCCCGTCGAAGGTGCCGCCGGCGGCAAGCCGGCCGCCGGCCATCACCGAGGCATGGACGATGTGGTCGATGTTTCCCAGCTGGTGCTCGTCGATGACCGGGCCCAGCGCCACCTGCCCGGTGTTCGGGTCCCCCACCGGGATGTTCCGGGCCTTCCCGGAAAGCGCGTCAACGTACGCATCGTGGAGCGACTCGTGGACGAAGTGGCGCCCGGTGCTCATGCAGATCTGTCCCTGGTGCATGAAGGAACCGAAGGCACCGGCGGAGGCGGCCTTGGCCAGGTCGGCGCCGGGAAGCACGATCAGCGCGCTGTTGCCTCCCAGCTCCAGGTGGGCGCGCTTCAGGTGCCGGGCCGCGGCCTCGCCGACCTTGCGCCCCGCCGCGGTGGAGCCGGTGAAGGACACCACCCGGACCTCGGGTGCCTCGACCACTGCGGCCCCGACGTCGGCGCCGCCGGGCAGCAACGAGAGGACGCCGGCGGGAAGGCCCGCTTCCTCAAAGATCCGCATCAAGGCCACGCCACCGCAGACGGCCGTGCGGGGGTCGGGCTTGAGCAGCACCGCGTTGCCCAGGGCCAGCGCCGGCGCCACCGAGCGGATGGAGAGGATCAGCGGGAAGTTGAAGGGCGCGATCACGGAGACGACGCCGGCGGGGCGGCGCCGGGCGAAGGACCAGCGGTCCTCGTTGGAGGTGAGCACCTCGCCGTGGGGGTGGGAGGGAAGCGCGGCGGCCTCCCAGCATTCCTGGGCCGCGGTATGTGTTTCAAGTCCTGCCTTGGCCGGGATGCTTCCGGCCTCGCGGACGAGCCAGGACTGGATCTCCTGGGCGTGCTCCTCCCAAAGATCCCCCGCCCGGCGCAGTACCGCGGCCCGCTCCTCGGGCTTCTTGGCCGCCCACGCCACCTGCGCCCGGGCGGCCGCGGTTGCCGCACGCAACACGTCCTGGACCGAGGCGACGCCCAGGCTGCCCAGGACGTTTCCCGTGGCCGGCTCCATGACATCGCGGGTTCCGGCCGTCCCCTGCACCCAGCCGTTGATGTTGATCTTTGAGCTCCACAGTGATTCCTCGAGCAATGACACGGTGACTCCTTTTCGGGTCGGTGGCTGTCCGGCAAGGTCGTGCGGGATTCAGGGCCAGGGCTTTCAGTCATCGCCGGCGGCCCTGGCCTTGTTCCGCGCCCTGCGCTTTCCACGCTATGCCAGGGCGCGGTGCCAGTCCATGGAATGGGCAGACGAGGGCACCTGGTGACTGCCGGCAAGTCCGCCCACTTCGCTTCCCCGGCCGCGGGGACCGGATCTCCAGACCGCCGAATGATGCCTCCGTCTGCATCCGAGCCGTCCCTTCCAGGTCAGGGGGAACTCGGGCGGACACGGCCTGCGTGGCGCCCGGAGGTTGGCCTTTGCCTTCGGCGGCCCGCCGCATTGAGGCGAGCCGCCAAGTTGCAGGTGCATGCACCGGGGAGCCCCGGGTCGGCCTACTCGGCCCAGGCCGATCCCCGGATGACCTCCACGAAGTCGCCTCGCTTGAATCCCGGGACGAAGTGGGCCAGCACGTCGGCCTTGACGTTGCCGAAGGTCGTGTCGGGACGGTCCTTGAGTCCGTTGGCAAACGCGGCCAGGATCTGGTTCTTGAAATCCGGGCGCGGGTGCGCCGCCACGACGGCCTTGCGCTGCTCGTCGGTGATCGCGTCGTAGCCGAGTCCCAGCACGTCGAGCTCGACGCCGCGGGTGACCAGTGCGATCTCCGGCGCCATGTGCAGCGGGATTTCCGGGGTGGTGTGCAGCGCAATGCCCGACCACACCTTGTCCGCCGCTTCGCCGGTGATTCCGTAGTCCCCCAGGAAGCGGCGCGCCTCGTCGGCGGCGTCGATCTCGAAGCGCTGGTCGGTGCGGCGGTACTTGTCCGTGAGGCCCAGGTCGTGGAACATCGCCCCGATGTACAGCAGCTCGGGGTCGTAGTCGAGCCCCTGCTCCGCGCCGCGCAGCGATCCGAAGACGAACACGCGCCGGGAGTGGTTGTACACGAGCTCGGTGGCCACCTCGCGCAGGAGCTCGGTGGCGTCGCGGGCCATCTTGCTGTCGGGGATCCGGATACCTGCAATGGACTCGGTCATGGGTGCTTTCCGCCTTCTGGAACTCGTATTGCCAATGGTGTCCCCTCCATCCTGGCCGAGCGGGCTATGCTGGCGACATGTCTTTATTGCCTACTTGCCCTCGATTTCGGACATGAGCCTCCGAATCGGCCTGATGGTCTTCGACGGCATGACCATGCTTGATGCCAGCGGGCCCGCAGAGGTGTTCAACCTCGCCGACCCCGCACGGGAGCACTACGAGGTCGCCTACGTCTCGCCCGCGGGAGGGCCGGTGGTTTCCTCCTCGGGGTTGGAGCTCTCGCGGACAATTGCTGCAGCCGATGCCGGAAAGGTGGACACGTTGCTGGTCGTCGGAGGGGCATCCCTCCCCGACGGCGGGGTGCCCCCGAACCTCCTGGAAGCCGTGGATGGCCTCGCCGGCGGCGCGCGGCGGGTCGCCTCGGTGTGCACCGGGGCGTTCATCCTGGCCGAGCTGGGCTACCTCAACGGCCGGCGGGCAACGACCCATTGGCGGCACGCGCATGCCCTGGCGGCACGGTATCCGCGCATCAACGTGGAACCGGACGTCATCCACGTCCGCGACGGCCGCTACCTGACCTCTGCCGGCATCAGCGCGGGCATCGACTTGGCACTGGCCATCGTCGAGGACGATCTCGGCGTCCGGACCGCACGGGAGACTGCCCGCGAACTGGTGGTGTTCATGCACCGACCCGGCGGCCAAGCCCAGTTCTCCACGGCACTGAGCACCCCGCCGGTGCAGAACGGGTTGCTGCGCACCCTCATGGATTCGGTTGTGGCCGATCCCGCCGACGAGCACACCGTCGCCTCGATGGCAGCGGCCGCCGGGGTGAGCGTGCGCCACCTGAACCGGATCTTCCAGGCCGAGGCCGGCACGACACCGGCTCGCTGGCTCGAACGGGTGCGAGTCGATGCGGCGCGCTCGCTCATCCTCGACGGCCACCCCATGACGCTCGTGGCACAGCTCAGCGGTTTCGGCAGCGACGAGACGCTGCGGCGCGCGTTTGCCCGGCAACTCGACACCACCCCGACCAGCTTCCGGGACCGCTTTGCCACGACCCGGCAGGTCCGCGCAGTCCCCGGCGTTTTGCCGGGCGGGTGACGGCCCGCCATCAAGGCAAGGCCCGGGTGCCAAACGGCGACGGAGCTCTTGACTGCGTCCCATCGATCAGCATGGAGAGTTTCGCGTCGCCACCCGTTTCCGGCAGCTGTCGATGGGCCGAGCCGGCTGCGCGGCATGGGCACCGGGCCGGTCGAGGACGAGTTGCGTGAATCGCCCTCGATCCGGCCCGGATCCCGGTCCTTGTCCCTGGTGGCCGGCTGCACGAGATTACACGGCAAGGGCCTGTGCCGTCGCGGCCGCATGCCGCCGCGTGATTTCCACGTAGGTTTCGGCGTTGGCTCGGCAATGTTGCACCTCGGCGTCGGTCAGTTCGCGGCGCACCTTGGCCGGCACCCCGGCAACCAGCGAGCGCGGCGGAACCACCGTGCCCTCGAGCACCAGCGCGTTGGCGGCGATGAGCGAGCCCTCGCCGATCACCGCGCCGTTGAGCACCGTGGCATTCATCCCGACCAGCGCCCCGTCTCCCACCGTGCAGCCGTGGAGCACCGCACCGTGGCCGATGTTCACGAAGTTCCCGATGCTTGTCGGGAAGCCCGGGTCGGCGTGGAGCACGGCGTTGTCCTGCAGGTTGCTGTGCGCGCCCATCCGGATGGATTCCGTGTCGGCCCGAAGCACCGCGCCGTAGAAGACACCGGATCCGGGGCCGACGCCCGCGTTCCCGACGATGGCGGCGGTTGGCGCCAGCCAGGCCGTGTCGTCGATCTCCGGGGTCTTTCCGTCGAGGGTGATGATGGTGGCCATTGGCTTCTTTCTGTGTAAGTGTGCGGGATCAGGAGGAGATTGCCAGCAGCGGCACCAGCAGCGAGGTCACGAAGAGCACCAGGGCGCCGCCGAGCCGGTTGGTCAGCGCGGCGAAGGGCATCAGGTGCATGCGGTTTGCGGCACTGAGCACCGCGACGTCTCCGCTGCCGCCGGTGTCGGCCATGACCAGGCCCGGGGTGATGGAGGCCTCGACGAAGTTGAACTTCATGAGCCAGCCCAGGATGCCGGAGGTCAGGGTCGCGATCAGCACCGTGGCAACGGTCAGCACGATGAACTTCGGGTTGCTCAGCGAGGCAACGACCTCGCCCATGTCGATGTAGCTGATGCTCACGCCCACCAGCAGCGCCGGGACCATGGTGGCACCCACCATGTCGCCCCAGTCGGCGGTGGATTCCTCGATGTCCTTGGGCAGCCAGCCGAAGATCTTCACCGCGGCGGCGGCAATGATGGTCCAGGCGTAGGGGTGCAGGACCTCGAGGTAGGAGCCGACCAGCTGGCCGAAGATGAACAGCGCGCCCGCGAAGAGCAGGCCCTTGCCCAGGGCGATGAACGAGGAGGCCTCGTTCTTCGGGGGCAGGGAAAGCTCGGACTTCTTGCCCTTGATGCGCATCAGCTCGCCGTGGCCGTTGAAGCCGACGAAGAACTGCTTGCGGGTCTTGCCCAGGCCGTTGTAGATGCCGGCGATGATGATGCACACGATGTTGGCGACCACGACGGCGGACATCAGGTCCCCCATGAACGTCGCGGAGTCCAGGCCGGTGCGGGAGGCGTACATCTCGCTCATGGGCAGTGCGCCCACGCCCAGGCCGCCGGCCATGATCGGGGCGGCGATGAACAGGATGCCCTCCATGAACCCGAAGCCGGTGGCCGCGCCCAGCAGCCCGACGAGCACGAAGGTGGCGACCAGGCAGCCGACCAGCGGCACCGCGAAGCGCGGTCCGGCCTTCAGCAGCAGGGCGCGCGGCATGCCCAGGATGGAGCCGGCGATGATGGTGATGACGAAGAAGTCCAGGAAGCCGTGTCCCTTGACGAAGTTCGCCACGACCTCCACCAGGTTCGCCGGCAGCAGGTTGAAGGACATCAGCGTGGCGGGGATGAAAGTGCACAGCACCGTGGGCAGGCCGAAGTCGCGCACCACCGGGAACAGGTTGCCGATCCAGATCAGCAGCCCGCCGAGCAGGATCGTGACGGTGAAGCCCGAGAGCATGGAATCGGGCAGCTTGCCGGTGGCCGCGGCGATGAACACCATGGCGGCCAGCACGATGAAGAGCGCCGCCGGCAGGCTGGCGATCCGGGTGCCGCGCGGGCCGGCAAAGTGCGTGCCGCGCAGCTTGCCGACGGTGGCCTCCACGCGTCGCTGGACGCCTGGCTCGTCGGGGTGTTGGCCGTCAAGGGTGGGGGTGGGGTTTTCAATCTGAGACATCGTCGTCCTCGCAGAATGATGGGGCGCACCGGGCTCCGGGCGGAGTCTTGCGGTGTGCGGTGGATGGGAGTGGTGTTAGTGCCCGGTCAGGGCGTTGGACTCAAGTGCCGGAGAGTTGGAGACCGCGTCGCGGCCCAGCTGCACGGCCCGGGTGAGCGCGGCCTCGTCGATGCCTGTCTCGTGCCCTGCGGCGTGCAGGTGCGCCACGAGTTCCTCGGTGGCGAGGTTTCCGGCGGCACCCGGGGCGAATGGGCAGCCGCCGTAGCCTCCCAGCGCGCTGTCGAAGCGGGTGATGCCCGCTTCGATCGCCGCATCGACGGTGTCCAGCGCCTGCCCGTGGGCGTTGTGCAGGTGGAGGTAGTAGGTCAGCTCCGGCTCCTTGTCCTGGATGTGGCGCACCGACTCCATGAGCCGCCCGGTGGGGGTGGTGCCCAGGGTGTCTGCCAGGCCGATCTGGGTGATGCCCATGGCCTTGAACCCGCGCACCACGCGCAGCAGGTGGCCGGGATCGATCTCGCCCTCGAAGGGGCAGGTGAAGGCGGTGGAGATCCCGGCGAAGAAGTTGATGCCGGGATGGGCCGCCACGTCGGAGCCCAGGGATTCGAGCGCCTGCTCGATGCTGGATCCGGCATTGGCGCTGCTGTGGGCCTGGCTGGCGGAGGTCACTACCTGGAGATCGGTGGCGCCGGCCGCAACTGCACGCACGATCCCCTTGCCGTTCAGGGCCAGGGCGGTGAATGTCGCCCCGCTGCCGGCCGGCAACCCCGCCAGCACTGCCGCGGCGTCACCCATCTGCGGCACGCGGGCCGGGTTGACGAACGAGGCGACCTCGAGCCGCTTCACCCCAGCGGCAAGCAGCGCGTCTGCGATTTCGAGCTTGTCGGACGTGGAGACGATGACTTTTTCGTCCTGCAGCCCGTCGCGCAGGAAGACGTCGGTGATCTGGATCCGCATGTCAGTTCTTCTCCTTGGCGCCGAGCGAGTTGATTTCGAGGGTGCTCAGGCCGGCGAGGTCCGCGAGGACCTCGTGGGTGTGTTCGCCTAGCTCCGGGCCGATCCAGTTCACGCGGCCCTCGTGCCCGGGGAGTTTGGGGACCACGCCCGGGAAGCGGATGAGTTCCGGCTCGTCCTCGATGATGACCTCGTGGGTCTGGATCATGTCGCGGGCCAGGTAGTGCTCGTCCTTGGCGATCGAGGGGGCGTCGTAGACCGGTCCGGCGGGGACGCCGGCGGTGTCAAGTGCCGTGAGCACCTCGGCCAGCGGCTTCGAGGAGGTCCAGGCGGCGATGGCGCCGTTGAGCTCCTCTTCGCGCGCGCCGCGCCCCTCGGTGGTCAGCAGGGTTTCGTCGGCGGCCAGGTCGTCGCGTCCGATGGCCTTCATGAGGCGGACGAACACGGAGTTCGAGTTCCCGCCGATCACCACTTCCAGCTCGTCCCCGCACGGGTAGGAGCCCGTGGGCACAACGCCGGGAAGCGCGCCGCCGGTGCGCTTGCGGACCATGCCGTAGGCGTCGTAGTCCGGGACCAGGGATTCGAGCAGGGAGAAGACGCCCTCGTAGAGCGCCACGTCGACGATCTGCGGGCCCTCGCTTTTCACGCCCTGGGCCTTCTGGAACATCAGCATCAGTGCGCCGATCACGCCGTAGAGACCCGAGACGGTGTCCCCGACGCTGGCTGCCGCGCGGCCCGCCGGGCGGTCCGGTTCGCCGGTGATGTAGCGCAGGCCGGCGAAGGACTCGGCGGAGCTGCCGAATCCGGCACGGTTCTTGTACGGGCCGGTCTGGCCGTAGCCGGAGATGCGGACCATGACCAGGTTCGGGTTGGCCGCGTGCAGTTCCTCGGGGCCCAGTCCCCACTTTTCCAGGGTGCCCGGGCGGAAGTTCTCGATCACGACGTCGGTCTTGGCCACGATCCGCAGGACGGCCTCGCGGCCCAGCTCGCTGCGCAGGTCCAGCGCGACGGATTTCTTGTTGCGCCCCATGGTGCGGAAAAGCATCGAGGTGGTGCCGCGGGTCTTGCGCCAGTCGCGCAGCTCGTCGCCGCCCTCGGGCTTTTCGATCTTGATGACTTCGGCCCCGAAGTCACCGAAGAGCCGTGCGGCGAACGGGGCGGCAATGAAGCTTCCGAGTTCCAGTACGCGGATTCCCTCGAGCGGCAGGGTGCTGCCCGGGAGGTGGAGATTTTCAGTCATGGTTGTGGCCCTTTATTCGGTGACTTCTTCAGAACTTCCCATACAGTGGGATATGATTCCTTGTGAGCAGGAAGACCATAGCAAGTGATCCAGCGCACAGCAAGGGGCGCGTCGGCAATAACTGCCCCGAGGGCCTCCCGGGACCTGTGACGCCGGGATCGAATGGCTCCCTCACCTGCTCGTTCCGCAATTCCGGAAAAGCACGTCACATAGCATGGTCGGGGAAACGATTCCCGCCCTCCAACCGAAACACCAGGAGTCAGCCATGGCCGAGCCGGCAACCACCAGCAACCGCATGCTTGAACGCGTTGCCATGGTCCTTGACGCGGTGGAGGGTTCCTCCGCCTCGGCCAGCGAACTGGGACGGCGCACCGGATTGTCGGTGTCGACTGTCCACCGCCTGGCCCTGTCCATGGTGGAGTATGGGTTCCTGCGCCGCATCGACGACGGCGATTTCAAGCTGGGCCACCGCTTCGTGCGCACCGCGCTGGAATCCATCGCGACCCCCATCCTCACGGAGCTGCGCAACGTCACCGGGGAGACGGCGCAATTGTGGATTCGCCGGGGAGAACGGCGCATCTGCCGGGTGACGGTGGACAGCCAACACGAACTCAAGGCCACCCTTCCGGCGGGATCCGCGCTGGAGCTGCCCAACGGTTCGAGCGGGCGGCTGCTGTCCCACGACCCCGAGGCCCTGGAGTCCGTGGAAGAACACGGATGGGTCGAATCGGTGGGCCGGCGCACCCCCGGCCTGGGCTCGGTCAGCGCGCCCGTGATGCTGCGCGACCAGATGATTGCCACGCTGTGCCTGGCCATGCCACTGAGTCGGGTTGAGGTCTCCCCCGGCCGGGACTTCGGGGAGAACCTGGCCCGGGCGGCACGGATGGTCGGCACGGAACTGGAAACGGCCAAGCAACTGTAGTGATTGGCGGGCGCTCAGAGACCCCAGGCCCGCGCGTTTTCCAACGCCTGTTCCACGTCCGAGGCCTCCAACTTCCGATAGAGGCTGCGCATCTGGGTCTTGACGGTGTTTTCGGACCGGTAGCCCGCCTCGGCGATCTGCCGCCGCGTCATTCCCGCGCGCAATTGCCTCAAGATCTCCTGCTCCCGCACGGTTAGGACCGGCCGCCTGGGCAACGGCGCCGGCGCGAGATCCAGCGCATATCCCAGGCGTTGGAGTTCGTCGGGCTCCAGGTCCAGGGACCTGCCCACCTCTGACCATCCTGGAACCATGCCCAGGATCGCGAGTTCATACAAGACTCCCGAGTCCCGGTGCTGCTGCTTCACGCGCAGCAACGCCGCCGGCGTCGGGCCCAGGGGGTTCCGGGCGGCGATATCTAGGTACAGCGCCAGGTTTCCCCGCCATCGCATGCCCCCGGTGGGCGGGACTTCCTGCAGGGCCGCCAGGGCCGCGTCGGGATTCCCGCCCAGCAGGTGGCCGAGCGCCACCAGCAGCGGATCCCTGTTTTCGATCCCGGTTCCGCTGCGCACGCCGCCGCTTTCCAGGATCTCGGCCAACAGGAGCGTGTCGTCGAAAAGCCGCCGCGCCAGGGGCGCGGCCGCCGCGAAGCGACGATCCCGGCGCAGTGAAGAGATCAGTGTCCTGGCCGCGTCAAAGATGCCGGCATTGAGTTTTTGCAGGGCCAGCAGTTGGGCATGCACCGACCAGAATTCGTCGTTGTCCACCATGGGTGGCAGGGTCTCCATCACCTCGTCGAATCCCGCGTAGTCGAGGCGGGCCAGGGCCAGGAACGCCCGGGCCATCATCGCGGTGCGCTCCACCATCTTCCGCCCCCACCCGACGTCCCCGATGGCTGCATCGTGCTCGGCCAGCCAGCGCAGCGCCGTGTCGCTGCCGCCTTCTAGGACATCGAGCAGGGCAAGCTTTCCCGCCAGGTCCGCCAGCAGGAAGGCCTTTCCGGAAACTTGCGCCCAGTGGAATCCCCGCTCATAGGCCGCCCGCGCCTGCACGTCCCGGCCGGCCAGCTGAAGCGAGATGCCGATTTGGAGTTCAATCAGCGACACCAGTGCCGGGTTGACCCGTTGGGTATCGAGCGCCCGGTGCAACGCGTCGCGCAGCCGGGTGCCTGCCACGGCGGCCTCCTCATACAGACCCGCCAGCCGCAAATGGAGCATCTCCAGGATGCCCACTGTCAGGGCGTGGGCATTGGGCTTGCGGTAGAGCCGCAGGGTGTCCCGGTGCAGGCGCTGGGCCGTTTGGTTGGTGTCGTAGTCGGGTTCGAACCCCGGGAGCTGCTGGGCCATCCCGTCCCGGTCACTCTGGCCGAGGATGCGCAGGCCGACGCGCATGTACTCCGTTTGCTCGGAAATGAAGCGCGGGATCTTGGCCGCAATCACGCCCAGTTGCCGGGGGTTGCCGATGAAGATGTCCACCCACCGTTCCAGCAGCAGGTTCAACAGGGCAGGCCAGCTGCGGCGCGCCACGGCCGAATCCACGGCCTCGCCCACCCCGCGGGTCGCGGCCATCGCGTTGACGGCGGCCTGCTCCAGGACGGCAATGCGTTCACGCCCGCGCAGCCCGACCCGTTCGGCGAGCACCTTGCGCACCATCAGCGGCATCATCCAGCCGCCGCGCCCGTCGGACTGCACCAGCCCCGCCTCGACGAGCTCCTCCAGGGTATGGACCACCAAGGAAAATTCCCCGTAGAACGCCTCCACGGTGCGCCGGTCGAACGCGGGCAGGAACGCGGCCTCGGACAATTCCCCGTCGGGGTCGCGGTTGGCCAGCCAGACGGCCAGGCCGTTGCGGATGATCTGCTGCGCGCGGCTTTGGGCCTGCGGATCGGCGGCCAGGACCCGGGTCGCGGCAAACCACCCTCCGGACAACTCGTGGATGCGGTGGGCGTCGAGTTGGCCGACTCGTGCCCCGGCGCCAATGAGCTGCTCCGTCTCCCCGGCATCCAGCAGCAGGTCGCGATGGTTTGCCACCCGGCAGGGGGCCCGCGAGGCCAGTTCCCAGATGGAGGCGCCCGGAGGCAGGATGACGGCCAGATGCAGCGCCTTGTCCGCGCGCAGCCGATCGACCAGCCGGTCCGTTTCGGCCGCCACGTCGATTCCCCCGCCGGAGAAGTCAAGCAGCTCCCCGGAACGGTTCCCGATCCACGAGCGGGCGAAGGTGTCTCGTCCGGTGCCGGCGGCGGCGCGGATGAAGAGCAACCTGTAGCCGGAGTCGTCCCAGGCGAGGAATCTCGCGATGGCCGGGTGTATGGCCTGCCGGTCGAATGGGGCCCCCATGCCACCTTCTTCCTTGTCCTCTCGACCCGACCCCCTGCGTGCCGAGGCGACGGTTCAGGGAGCCATACCAACGATGCCGCCCGGCAACACTGCGGCGGGCGATTTGATACCTCATCCTAAGCGACGGCACGCCGTTTTGACCCTCTGGAACGGCACCTGAACCTCCTTGCGGTGCGCCCGCGGCAGTCAGGGAGTCCGGTGCCGCGCCGGGCTGCCGAAGCCATGGGGCAGGGCCCGGGGATTGTCCGTTCCAACACATCTGCCAGCCGCAATACCCCGACTCGCCTAGAATTGGGCTTAATCCCCGAGCCGCGTCGCAGGCGTGTTGCCCTCCCCGCACGCCCCCTGACCACACTTCTTCTGAACGGACCCCCTATGCCCTCCCTGTCCGCCGCGCCAGGCGCCGCGCCGACTCCCCTTGAACGCCAATCGGTGCTGCGCACCCTGCGTTCCCCGCGGTTGCTGGGCGTGGAGATCCTCGGCGGGCTGGTGGTGGCGCTCGCGCTGATCCCGGAGGCGATCGCGTTCTCGATCATCGCCGGGGTCGACCCGCGCGTCGGGTTGTTCTCCGCCTTCACCATGGCGGTGACCATCGCGGTGGTCGGCGGCCGCCCGGCGATGATCTCGGCGGCCACCGGGGCGGTGGCGCTGGTGATCGCACCGCTGGTGGCAAGCCACGGCGTGCACTACCTGGTCGCGGCGATCCTGCTGGCGGGCGTGTTCCAGGTCCTGCTGGCGGTGCTGGGCGTCGCGAAGCTGATGCGCTTCATCCCCCGCCAGGTCATGGTCGGTTTCGTCAACGCGTTGGCGATCCTGGTGTTCATCGCCCAGCTGCCCGAGCTCATGGACGTGCCGTGGCTGGTCTACCCGCTGCTGCTTCTGGCCCTGCTCATCGTCTTCGGGCTGCCGCGGCTCACCACGAGGGTCCCGGCCCCGCTGGTGGCGATCGTGGCGCTCACCCTGATCACCGTCCTGGCCTCGCTCACGGTGCCGACGGTGGGCGACAAGGGCGAGCTGCCTTCCTCCCTTCCCGAGCTGTTCTTCCCGCAGATCCCGCTGGACCTCGAGACCTTCAGGGTCATTGCCCCCTACGCGCTGGCGGTGGCCTTCGTGGGTCTGCTCGAGTCGCTGATGACCGCGAAGCTGGTCGACGACGTCACCGACACCGCGTCCAACAAGACCCGCGAGGCCTGGGGCCAGGGCGTGGCCAACCTGGTCACGGGGTTCTTCGGCGGCATGGGCGGCTGCGCCATGATCGGCCAGACCATGATCAACGTGAAGGCCTCCGGGGCCCGGACCCGGATCTCCACGTTCCTGGCGGGTGTCTTCCTGCTGGTGCTGGTGGTGGTCTTCGGCGACGTCGTGGCGCTGATCCCGATGGTTGCGCTGGTCGCGGTCATGATCTTCGTGTCGTGGGCGACCTTCGACTGGCACAGCATCCGGCCCTCCACGCTGCGCCGCATGCCCAAGAGCGAAACCTCGGTCATGCTCATCACCGTGGTGGCCACGGTGTCCTCGCACAACCTGGCCGTGGGCGTGGGAGCCGGAGTGCTCACCGCGATGGTGCTCTTCGCCCGCCGCGTGGCGCACTTCGTCACCGTCAAGCGAACAGTGGATGCCGCGGGCGAGACCGCCACCTACACGGTCAACGGCGAGCTCTTCTTTGCCTCGTCCAACGACCTGTACACGCAGTTCCAGTACGCCCTGGACCCGGGACACGTTCTCATCGACATGCACGCCTCGCACCTCTGGGACGTCTCCACGCTCGCGGCGCTCGAGGCGATCACCGCCAAGTACGAGGCCGGCGGCAAGCGGGTGGAGATCGTGGGCCTGAACGAGGCGAGCGCGGCCATGAAGGAGCGCATGGCCGGGCACCTGGGCTGACCGCCTGGGAGCCTTACTCCTTCTCCCCCGGGTCACCATCGGCAACCGACAGCCCTCCCGGATTTGGCGACCGTCGGCCGCAATATAGAGAAAGCATTGCGAACAGACCAACCTGCCGTCAGTATGTGGCGTCCCACCCGCAGGCAGGCCCGATGCGCGCCAGCGCATAGGTCCAGTTGACCTGCTCCTGTTCCAACCGGATCCGCTCCCCGTGGACGCCCGAGGCCAGTTCACCGACGAGCTGTGCCTCGGCCGCATCCAGGTGGACAAGGGTGCCCTTCGACGGACTGGTCTCCACACCCCAGAAAGCGCGGTGGTCCATGAGCGTTTCCTTATCCATCAAGACGCTGCGCACGTGCGAATGGTGCGAACGCAGCTGGTTCAAGATGGCAAAGCCATGCGTGTCCAGGTCTCCCCAGTACACGACGTCGCAATCGCGCACCCACCCGGCCGCGCCCAGTCCGCTGAATCCGTAGCCACCGCCGAAGACAACCAGCGTGTCCGGCATCAACGGCAGCGCGAGGAAGTTCGTCTTGTTCTCCGTGACGATCACGGACTTCACCGCCAGTGCCAACTTCTCGAAGGCCTCGGCGGGGATTTCCACGTCCTCCGCCCCGCCCGGCGCATTCAGGATCGCTGCCAGCGCGCGCATGCGCACCTTATCTGGCTCGGTAGTAAAGCCGTGGCGCGTCCTGAACGACTTCATCGAGGAACTGCGCGGGGCCTGGACACCCGTGAGGACCGCGGCCATTTCGTCGATGGTGCGCACGTGTTTTTCCACGAATTTGGTGTGCACGCCGGCCAATGCGAGTTGGCGCACGTAGATGCCGGGTTGCGGATTTTCCGCCAGCCACCGGGCCACCTTTGCGACAACAAACGCGTCATCTCCCAGCGCCAGGAGCTGGAACGGCTTGGCCAACACCCACGGATGAAGGCCGGGTTCCGCCGCTTCGAGCTCGGCAGCGAATTTCAGGAATGCGGCAGATTCCCTGCTTTTGCCCGTGAAGGTGATCTCGTCTTCGACCGAGTCGAAACACGCAGCATGCGGAACGTCGTTCGCCCCGATGCTCTGGTGCCCGATACTCCGGGTCTCCAGGCGGTAATGCTTGGCCCCGGCATGCAGTTCCCGGGCCCAGTCCCTCGCCTCGGCAAAGCGCTGCCTCAAGTCCCCTGCCGCCGGCGACTTCAGCGTGCGCCGGCGCGGATAGGCACCCGAGGGCTGCAGCAGCTCGCGCAACAGCTCACCGCGCTCCCACGACTTCAGGCAGGCGGCCCGCAACCCCGCCGTGTCCGTCCAGCCCGCTGCCTTAGTTGCCACGGAGTTCCTTCTGCGCCCGGTACTCCTGGATGCTCATGTTCCGAAGGTGCGATGCCTGGCCGGAGGGGTTGTCGACGAACCCCACGTGCGCCACGAACGGCTCGATCACGTGGATCTTCTGCAGCGGCGTGACGATCAGCAGCTGCAACTTCATTTGCCGGAACAATTCCAATCCGTAGCGGGCTGACTCGTCCGAACCCCGGCCGAAGGCCTCGTCGATCACCACGAACCTGAAGTTCCGCTTGGCCTCGGTCTTGCCGGACTTGCGCCCGCCCAGCCCGAACTGGAAGGCCAGCGCCGCGGCAAGGATCGTGTAGGCCAGCTTTTCCTTCTGCCCGCCGGACTTGCCGCCGGAATCGGTGAAGTGCTCGAATTCCTCGCCCGTTTCGCTCCAGCGCTCGGAGGCGCTGAACGTGAACCAGTTGCGCACGTCGGTGACGTTCGCCGTCCACCGTTGGTCCAGGCTGGTAAGCCCCTCGCGGCCACGGAAGCGTTCCACCAGCTTGGAGACCTGGGCGAACTTCAGCTCCGAGTACTGCTCGGACTCCCCCAGCGTCCCTTCGGAACACGATCGCAGATCCACGATGAACTCGCGGATCTCCGGGTCGGTGGACTGGTCGTGTTCCAGCTGGATGTGCCTGCCGGCGTTGTAGTCGATCTGCGCGAGCGACGCGTTGATCTGCCCGATGCGCCCGGTGATGTCGGTCTTGCGCGCATCGAGGAAGGCGTTGAACGCGACAATCTCGTTGATGGTGTTCTGGTTCAGCGCCTCCTTGAACCGGGTGGCGAAGCGCGGCAAGTCGTCCTTTTGGAGCCGCTCGAGCAGCGCGACGAACTCCGGGGCGGCCTGAAGCGAATTGTCGATGTCCGTACACTCCTCGGGGTACTTGGCCCTGAACTCCGACATCCGGTTCAAGGTGTTTTCCCCGGCCCTGATCACCTGCCTGTTCAGGCCGTCGATGCGGTTGGTCAGCTGCTCGCGCACCGTCCGCTCGGTGGTGGTGGTGTTGCGGTAGTTCAGTTCGGCTTCGCCCAGCGCTTCGGCGGTTAGTCGCGCCAGCTCCTCGAGCACCTGGGTGCCGTTGCTGGCCGGGGTTTCGGCCAGGGAATCGCGGCACCCCTCAATCGCGACCTCGATGTCCTCGATTGCCTGCTTGTTCCGGCCCCCGCGGTCGATCAGCACCTCCAGCTGTTCCGCCAGCTTCCTGGCGCTGAGCACCAGCTCGGCTTCCTTGGTGGCCAGCAGCGAGAGCTGGTCGTTGGCACCCGACAGCTCCCGGTGTTCTGCCTCGAGCCGATCGATCTCGCGTGCCGTGAGCTGCCAGCTGATCTCGGTAAACGATTTCACGCCCTCGACACTGCCGATGGCGCGCTGGGCCAATCCCAGGTCACCCAACTTCTCCAGCAGCGCATCAATGCGCAGCCTGGCTCCACCGCGCCGTGCCTTTGCTTCGTCCAGGGCCTTGCGAACCACCTGAATCTTCTCGTGGTTGTCCCACCCCAGCACGAAGTTCCGCGGGTCCCTGCGGCCCGGCCGGTCGTCCTTCTCGTGCCGTCCGCCGCCTGTTTTCAGCTGCCCGTTGGCCGTCAAAGCCCGGGAGTGCCGGCGGAAGTCCTCCAACGATTCACAGCACTGGTGGTCAAAGTTCCTGTTCAACTCCGCCAGCAGGTACGCACGAAACTGCGTCCCGCCCTTGATCTCGATCTTGGATGCCAGTGTCCCGGGTTTCTGTTCCGCCCCGCGCACCGGGCCTTCGTCGACCTTCCGGTAGACCAGGCGCCCACGCAGGTTGTTCGCATCCACCCAGTTGGAGACCTCTGAATAGCGTTCATGCGGGACCAACAAGGACAGCGCGAACCCGCGCAGGGTCAGTTCCGCGGCGCTCTCCCAGAGCTGCTCGGCGGGACGAACCCGCAACAGTTCGCCGATGTACGGGAGCGCCGTTTCCTCCAGGCCCAGGCCCTCGCAGAGCCGGCGGCGGATCTCCAGCTGCTCGCGCGGCAGCAGGTTTTGCCGTGCCAGCAAGGAAACATGCTCCTCCGCAAGCGCTGTTTCCTCCGCCGCGCATTCCTGCTCCTGGCCAAGCAGGAGCGCATGTTCCTGCTGAAGCCGCGCGCTCTCCTCCTCCAACCGGGAGGTGGTTGCCGGCAGCGCAGCAACGTTCGCATCGAAATCAACCTGGTTGCGCACCTCGGCCAACTCCAGCAACGCGGCCGAGGCGTCGTAGCTTGCTGCCTTGGTTTTCTGTCGTTCCTGCTCGGCGCGCGCCGCATGGATCTCGGAATCGATGGCGGCAAGCCTTCCGCCGCCCTGGGTACGGATATCATCGCGGACGACGGCCAGCTGTTCCTGTGCCGTGGCCGCCTGCGCCTTCTTGGCTTCCGACTCACGCGCAAGCCGCGCCGCGGTGCGTCCAAGCTCCGCCTGGTGTTCCAAGCTCAGTTCCAGCTGCCGCGACATGAACCACGGGGTCAGCTCATCGCGCAGCGCGCGGCTGGTTTTCTCCTGTGCATCCAGCTCGCTGTGCCGGGCCGAGTGATCGCGCACCGGGGTCAGCATTTCGATCTGGTCCTTGGCCCGGCGCACTGCGTCGTGGGCCTTTTTCAAGTCGTCGAAGTGCTCGATCAGGTTCTTGATCCTCTCGGCCACATCGTCGTCGTCAAGCATGTTGGTGCGCACGAAGCCGGTGATGTTCTCCACCTGCTTCATCGACACCGTGCGGTGGAACAGGTCCATGGCCTGCGACCCGGTGATCCCGAACTGGCGCTTGAACGCAGACTCGTAGGAGTCGAAGGTGTCAAAGACAGTGACACCGGCAGTGCCGCGCAAACGCCGCTTGAGCTTGGAAGCGTCTCCGCCGAAGTCCGCAAAATCCCCGGTGATCGATTGGTCGCCCTCGGCCAGCGAGTAGAAGCGGTTGGGCTGGCCGGATTCCTGGGTGGCCCAGAGCGTCAGGGCCAGGGTGACTGCCTTGTCCAGCTCCGCGTTGCCGAACACGCCCAGCACCACGGTGTAGGACCCGGGCTTGCGCAGCGCCACGGGCTTGGAGGACTCCGATGCGCCGCGTTCGGACTTGTGGAAGCCACGCACGTAGGACATCAGCGAGCGCTCCTTCTTCTGCGCGCCCGCTGCCTTGTTGAACTCGATGCGGTGCGCCGGTAACAGCAGCGTGGTGATCGCGTCGACTACCGTGGATTTGCCCGAGCCGATGTCGCCGGTGAGCAGCGAGTTCTTCCCGTCCAGGATGAAGCGGCGCACCTCCCCGTCAAAGGTGCCCCAGTTCAGGATCTCCAGCCTGCGCAGACGGAATCCGGGTTCCAGGCCCTCGAGCTCGAACGCCTCGGTGTGTTGCTCCTGCGCCGAGGCGGCCTCGGGCGCGGGGAGCGTCCGGGCCGGAAGCGCCGGTTCACCGGCGGCGGCGTCCCTGCCTGCCGCGGCAACCGGAGCACGGCCGTTGGGTACCTGGTCAAAGAGCGAGTCCTGATCCCGTCCGAAGAGCGAGCCCTGGCCACCAAAAACTTCCATCTGGTTCATTCCGTTCCCTCCAGCGCCGCGCGGTAGTCGGCCAAGCGCGCATCGAACTCGTTGAGCCACTGCGCATCCACGAACGCCTTGATGATTCGCAGGACCTCGTAGTGCTCATCGGTGCCGCGCAGCTTACGCAGGAAGCCCAGTTCCGCGACCTGCTTGATGGAGGTGCTCAGCCGCTCGAACAAGCGCACCTCGTTGCTGGTTTCGGGCATGAACACCGAGACCATCTCCGCGATCTGCTCGCGGGTCATCACCAGCCGGGCCTCGGAGGTCTGCTGGTCGAACTCCGCCAACCGCACCCGCAACAGCGCCAGCAGCAGCGAGACATGGAAGGTCAGCGGCCGCCGTGCGACCAGCCGCGGCAACTTGGAGTCCTCCTCCTGGTTCGAGCGCAGGAACGCGTAGCCCTCGACGTCGTCGTGGAAGAGCTCCAGCCCGAGCACCGCGACGTAGTCGCGGGCCGTGGCGACGTTCTCCCCCAGTTCCTGCCACAGCTTGGGGTCCGCTTCCCGGTAAATCACGCCCTTGAGCAGGTGGGTGAGCACCAGCGACAGCGCGTCGGTGCCCGCCGGGGCCCCGGCACCGTCGCCGGCCGTGCCCTCCTCGATCTCGAAGGGCAGTGCTTCATCCAGGGTCATGAGGGCCTCACAAAGGTTACGTGTTCCACCGTGGCTTCGCGCCGCGCCCCGGTGTTGGTTCTCCAGGAAAGGGTCTGGGTGCGTGAGGCGTCGATGTCCGCCCAGCCGGATTCGGCAGCTATCTGGAAATAGGTGACGACCTCGGCCAGCCCCTTGTCCAGCGGGTGCAGTTCAAGGACCTGCCCGAGGCTCGCCTGCGGCAGCTGCTCCAGGACCTCGTCAATGTTCGATTGGAGTTCGGCCCGGTCCACATAGAACTGGTCGAATAGCGCGCTGGAATCGACGTCGGTGTCCTCGGCGAGCGCCACCGCATCGTCGATGACCACCTGCGTCCCGGGCTTGTAGAGCGGGCGCTCGAAGGGCAGCGAGACCTCCGCCTGCTGCGCCGCGATCTCGGTCACGGGACCCGGGGGCGGGTCGTTGCGCAGCGCGAGCGCGTTCGATTCAATGCTGCGGATCAGTTGCATGATGCGCTTGTTCTCCAGGAAAACCTTGTCGTCGAGCAGCCTGCGCATCTGAGAGGAGAGCCGGCGCACCGTGCCCTGGGTCTGTTCGACCGCCGGCAGCCAGTCGCGCTGCAGGTTCACGATCTCCCCAACCCCGTCCACGTTCGACAGCGTGGGGATCCGGGTGGCCTTTTCCAGCAGGTCGGACAGTTCCGCGCGCTGGGCCGGGGACATCAGGTAGTCCCAGAACCCCTGGAAGGTCCTACCCTGCAGCGAACCGGAGATGTCCTCATGGTTGGTAAAGATCGCGTCGAGCAGCTCGCCTTGGCTGCCTTCCCAGGTGGCGATGCGTTCGCGGACCTTGCGGTCAAGGTCGCGGAAGTTCGCTTCGACCTCGCGGAAGTCCGAGAGCAGGTCCTGAGCCTGGGCGCGCAGCTGCTGATAGTGGTCAAGGGCCTCCGGGCCGGTCATCACCGGCATGTCACCGGCGATCACGGCCGCGATCTTCTCGTCGATGGCGGAGCGTTCGGCCTCCAACTGGGCCAGGCGCACTTGGGGGTCGGTTTCCGAGCCCTGCACCAGGGTCTTGAGCAGCGCGAAGATTCCGGTCAGCCGCGACTGGGTGGCCACGAATTCCCGCCCCTGCAGGGACTGGACCCAGCGCACCGCGTCCTCGGTGGTAGGCGTCAAATCGAAGATCGGCTCGTCCTGGTTCTCGATGTAGAACTTCCGCAGCCAGGCCTTCTCCGGCGCCGCCCAGTTGTCCAGGTATTCCGCAGCGCTGCGCGGGAATACGGTTTCGCCCTGCTGATCGCGGACCATGAACAGCACGTCTTCGAGCGCGTCGATCAGCTCGCGGCGCGGGATATTGCGGCGGTTCGGTTCGATGAAGGCCGCGGCGAAGAAGGCAACTACCAGCGGGGCGTGGTCCGCGCGCAGCAAGGCCCACCCCGGGTGGTTTTCCCGCAGCCCGTGTACGGCGTAGTAGTCCACGTCTTCCGCCCCCTCTCCTCAACGATCCAACGGCGCTCCCCCGGCCAGGCGGCCCGTCCCCCACCATCATAGGGAGCGTTGGCGACAGGTTGGCCCCGTGGCGCGACATGCTGCGGGTGACCTTCCGGCGGGGCCTCGCCGAACAGTGCTGACCGAACTGCAATCAGGCGTTGGCCTCGACGTAAGCACTTTCGAGCCAGCCGCGCTCGAGGTCGTTGAGCGCGCGCGAGGAGACCCCGTCCGCGGCCAGCGGAACCATGACCGTGGTGCCGTCAAAGACCGGCTGCCCGTCTTGGATTCCCACATGCCGCAGGGAGAACGACTTGGTGCCGATGCGCACCACTGTCAACTGGATTAGCATGGTCGGCTGGTAGTACAGCGGACGCAGGTAGTCCAGCCGCAGCGAGGCCACGACGGTGCCGTGCGGGAAGCGGCCCGATTTGCCCCGCGGCTGCGTCCAGCGCAGGCGCGCCTCCTCCATCAGCGTGACGATGCGGGCGTTGTTCACGTGCCCCAACGCGTCCTCGTCGGACCAGCGCAATTGCAATTCAATGTCGATCGGTGCCGGAGTGCCGGCACCATGGTTTTCGCTCATGGATCCCATTGCACCAGAGTGCGGGAAAAGCGCGCAGAACATGAAGTCCGCGGGTCGCCGAGGCGTCCGCCCCGTTAGGCTGGATGAATGCGTCTCTGGAGCTTGCACCCCACGTACCTGGACACCAAGGGCCTGCTCGCCGGCTGGCGCGAGACCTTGCTGGCGCAGAAGGTGCTGGACGGGAGGACCTCCGGCTACCGGAACCACCCGCAACTCGTGCGCTTCCGCGCCGCCGCGGATCCGCTCGCGGCGGTCGGGAACTACCTGGAGGGCCTGGCCCGGGAGGCCGACGCGCGCGGCTACAACTTCAACCGCGCCCTCATCCTGCACCCGCCGGCGGACGGCCCGGTGCAGATGCTCACCGTGGCCGCCGGCCAGGTCGGCTACGAAAGCGAACACCTGCTGGCCAAGCTGGCCGTGCGCGATCCGGAACGCGAATCCCTGCTGGCGGCTGCCGACCCGCCCCGGCTGCATCCCGCCTTCGGGGCCGTCCCCGGGGACATCGAGTCCTGGGAACGGCCCGAAGCCGGACGCCGGAGTCAGCCGGCCGGGGTGAAGTCCCGGACCCCGATGTAGTCCGGGCGCGGCTGGTCCGCGCCGAACGGTTCGACCAACGTGTTTTTGACGCTGTTGAACACGATGAAGATGTTCGAGCGCGGGTACGGGCTCACGTTGCCGTTCGAGGCGTGCATGCAGTTCGAATCGAACATCACTGCCCCGCCGGCCTTGCCCTCGAGCACGTCAATCCCGTATTCATCGGCGAACCGGGTCAGCGTCTCCTTGTCAGGGGTTCCTGCTCCCTGCATGATGAGGGACTTCTTGTAGTTGTCCTCCGGCGTTTCGCCACCGCAGGAAATGAACTTCTTGTGCGAGCCGGGCATGATCATCAACGGCCCGTTGAACGTGTAGTTGTCGGTCAGCGAGATCGAGATGCTCACCGCCCGCGGGTCCGGCATGCCGTCCTCGGCGTGCCAGGTCTCGAAGTCCGAGTGCCAGGAAAATTCCTTGCCCTCGAAGCCAGGCTTGAAGTTCACCCGAGACTGGTGGATATAGACCTCCGAGCCCAGGATCTGCCGGGCCCGGCCCACAACGCGGGGGTCGTTGGCGATCTTCTTGAAGACCTCGCTGGTCCGATGCACGTCGAAGATCGAGCGCACCTCCTGGGACTTCGCCTCGATGATGGTCCGCTCGTCGGCCCTCACCGACGGGTCTTCCGACATCCGGCGCAGTTCCACCCGGAGAACCTCCAACTCCTCGGGGTCCACCAGCTGGTCGATGGCCAGATAGCCCTTGGACTCGAAACCCTGCAGGGTCTGCGCGTCAATGGGTCCATCGGCGGCGGTTCCCCAGGCCACCGGGCCCGGGCGATCAAGCACCGTGTAGTTGCTGCCTGTTCGTGTTGGATACGCATCGTGGTGGCGACGCAATGTCTCCGTCATGTCCGTTCCTCCTCGGTTTTTTAACTTGTCTGCGCCGTACCGCGCAGACACGGATGTGCCGGACCCTTCGGGGCCGGCACATCGCACTGCCCTGCCCCGTGGGGCAGGCAAGTCCACGGGGGGGCGAATGGCCCCCGATGCGGGTCAGGAAGCCGAAACCGCCTCTTCGACGACCAGCGGGTAGACGCCGTTCTCGTCGTGGACCTCGCGGCCCGTCACCGGCGGGTTGAACACGCAGGCCATGCGCAGCTCGGTGGTGGCGCGCACGGTGTGCTTCTCATTGCCGTTGAGCAGGTACATGGTGCCGTCGCCCAACTGGTGCACCTCACCGGTCTCCTCGTTGGTCAGCGTCCCCTCGCCCTGCACGCAGTACACGGCCTCGATGTGGTTGGCATAGTGGAACGTCGAGGTGGTCCCGGCGTAGATCACGGTGTCGTGGAAGGAGAAGCCGACGCCCTCCCCCGCAAGCACCATGCGGCGGCTGCGCCAGGTCTCCGACTTGACGTCGCGGTCGGTGTCGTTCAGGTCGTTCAGGTTGGTAACCAGCATGTGTCCTCCAAGGGGATCGATAGTGTACTCGGCGGCCGTTGCCGGCCATGGAAGTCGGGGGGGGTGATTAGGCGGAGGCCAGCGCCGGGGTGCCGGCGACGGTGCGCACTGCCGCGGCGAGGATCGCCAGGCCGCGGCCCAGTTCCTCGTCGGTGACGGTCAGCGGCGGCATGAGCTTGACGACCTCGTCATCGGGACCGGAGGTCTCGACCAGCAGTCCGTTCGCAAAGGCCTCGGCGGCGACCTTGGAAGCCGTCTCCAGATCCGGGAAGATGATGCCCACGAGCAGGCCGCGGCCGCGGAGGCCCGCGCCCTCGACGGTGCCAGCGATTTCCTCGAGTCCGCGGTGCAGCGTCTCGATGGTGCCCGCCAGCTGCTGCTGGAACTTGTCGTCGGCCCAGTAGGTGCGCAGCGCGGCGGTGGCGGTGACGAAGGCCGGGTTGTGGCCGCGGAAGGTTCCGTTGTGCTCGCCCGGCTCCCAGACATCCAGTTCCGGACGGAACAGCGTCAACGCCATCGGCAGCCCGTAGCCGGAGATCGACTTGGAGACGCATACGATGTCCGGCTCGATCCCGGCTTCCTCGAAGCTGAAGAAGGTGCCGGTGCGGCCGCATCCGGCCTGGACATCGTCGACGATCAGCAGGATGTCGTGGCGCTTGAGCAGCGCCGCGAGGCTGCGCAGCCATTCGATGCGGGCGGCACGCAGGCCGCCTTCGCCCTGCACGGTTTCGACGATCACGGCGGCCGGCTTGTCCACGCCGGAGCCCGAATCCTCCAGGACCCGCTCGAGCCACATGAAGTCGGCGGTGGTGCCGTCGAAGTAGTCATCGTAGGGGATCTTGGAGCTGTTGGTCAGCGGGATGCCGGCGCCCTTGCGCTTGAGCGAGTTGCCGGTGACCGACAGCGAGCCCAGGGTCATGCCGTGGAACGCGTTGGTGAAGGAGAGGATGTGCTGGCGCCCGGTGACCTTGCGGGCCAGCTTCAGGGCGGCCTCCACCGTGTTGGTGCCGGTCGGGCCCGGGAACATGACCTTGTAGTCAAGGTGGCGCGGCTTGAGGATCAGTTCCTGGAACGTCACAAGGAACTCTCGCTTGGCCGGGGTCATCATGTCCATCGAGTGGACGACCGCGCCGCTGGAAAGGTAGTCCAGCAACGGCTTGGTCAGCGCGGGGTTGTTGTGCCCGTAGTTCAGGGCGCCGGCGCCGGAGAAGAAGTCCAGGTACTCGGTCCCGTCCTCGGAAGTCTGCGTGGCGCCTTTGGCGTGCGTGAACACGACGGGCCAGCTGCGGCAGTAGCTGCGGACTTCGGATTCCAGGGTTTCAAAAATATTGCTCATGGTCTTTCCCTTCAATAGGTATGACAAAGCTGCGGCCGGTCCTCGAAGGAGCTGGCCTCGGTGCGAAGATACTGATGGTGGTGCGGGCAGGTCGGGCCGCCCGCTGGCCGCAATGGATACGGCGTGGTCAGGAAATGGTGCCGCTAGCGGCTTCCGGCGGCAGCCAGTTCAGGCACCGGTGAATTGGTGCCATGCCCCAGCGGGCCGATCCTGTACAGGTACTCGGTGTCGTGGTCGTCCGGGTAGAGCTCGGGGGTAAACAACGCCGTCCGGGTCAGTTCGGCACCGTGCCGTTCGGCGAAACGGGTGAACAGCCGGTTGGAAGGCGCGTTGTCATCGGTGACCGTGGTCTCGAGCAGTTCCGCGCCGCTGCGTGTTGCCAATTCGTCGAGCATGGCCGCAGCCAGGCCGCGCTGCTGGAAGTCGGCACCCACGGCGACCTGCCACACCATGAGTGTTCCCGGGTCCTCGGGGCGCAGGTAGCCGGTGACGAAGCCGGCCGGGGCACCGTCGATTTCGGCGATGAGCGACGTCTCGGCGAAGTCGCGGGCCCAGAGCAGGTACGCGTACGAAGTGTTCACGTCCAGTACTTGGCTGTCGTGGGCCATCTGCCACAGGGCGCGGCCGTCGGATACTGCTGGTTGGCGGAATGTTGCCTCGGACAATGTGTTTTCGAGTTCTTCAACCATCCATTCCAACGTAGCCATATGTCAGCAGAACTCAACCCCGAGTCCGGGGATTTGACAAGAATCGGCCAACGCCGGGGCTGCCGGCCCATTCGGAGGCATCCCATGGGCGACTAAGGAAGCGCGGGGGTCGAGCGGGACCCGAAAAAGGCCCGAAATACCGTTATCATTTTGTTATATTACGAAGGGTCCCACGGCCCCGGGCGCGATCCGGGGGCAGAGTGGTCGACATTGAAGGAGCGGACTGGCATGCGGGAAAGCTGCAACGTCGCCGAATGAATCCGCTCATCGGAGCATCGACCTCTGTTGCGGGCGATCGCCGGAGACCCGAAATCGACGCCACACCGGGTATGACGCCACACCGGGTATGCAGAGACCCGTTCCCCGTGGCCACCGGGATCCAGGGAACCCTGGCCGTCAATCCCGACCCCGCTTTCGCCTGCCAATGGAGTTGGCCAAACCGGGCGCCGCTTACCCCCCTAAGGCTTGCACGTAAACCGCGGCCTAGCTTCCGGGATACGTGCCTGACGGTACGCTGCGGTGCTTTCCTGCGGGTGGGAGCCGCCTTTAGCGTTCAGGAAACTCGATGATCTCGCTGCGGATCAGGAACCTCTTGCCCTCGGGCGCTTCCACGGAGAACCCCGAGCCTCGTCCGGGAACCACATCAATGGTCAGCTTGGTGTGCTTCCAGTACTCGAACTGCTCCCGGCTCATCCAGAAGTCCAGGGAGCCCAACGCACCGTCCTCGCCGTCCGGCAGCGCGAACGTGCCCAGCAGGATGTCCGAATCGCCGGTCTTGAACTCCCCGGCCGGGAAGCACATGGGCGAGGACCCATCGCAGCAGCCGCCGGACTGGTGGAACATCAGCGGCCCGTGCCGGTTCCAGAGCTTGCGCAACAGGTCAGCGGCCTCCTGCCCGAGCGCCACCCGCGAAAATTCCTCGCCGGCAATCGCCGGCGCCGACTCGATGACGTTTTCCATGGTCGTGCTCCCTTGTGCTTGTGGGTGTTTCCAATGGCAGACACCACCGCCCGGCACCGTCTTGGGGGATCGGTGCCGGGCGGGAGGTGTGGAACGGTTCCTGCACTGGCCCTGCCCTGGTTCCACGGGGCAGGGGGCTGGGCGTCCGCTACTTGTTGACGTAGTCGATGACCACGCGGCCATCGATCTTGGCGTGCTTCATTTCGTCGAAGACCGCGTTGACGTCCTCAAGCGGGCGGGTGTGGAAGGTGGGCTTGATCTTGCCGCGGGCGTAGAACTCCAGCGCCTCGTCCATGTCCTGCCGGGTGCCGACGATTGATCCGCGGATGGTCAGGCCCTTGAGCACGATGTCGAAGATCGGTGCCGGGAAGTCCCCCGGCGGCAGGCCATTGAACACGATGGTTCCGCCGCGCCGGGTCATGCCGATGGCTTGGCCGAATGCCGCCGGGTGCACCGCGGTGACGAGCACCCCGTGGGCGCCGCCGGTGGCCGCCTGGATGGCCTCGGCCGGGTCTTGCGCGAACGCGTTGACGGTGACCTCGGCGCCGTGGCTGCGGGCCAGGGCCAGTTTTTCCTCGGCGACGTCTACCGCGGCGACCCGCATGCCCATGGCGACCGCGTACTGCACTGCGATGTGCCCGAGCCCGCCGATGCCGGAGATGACGACCCACTGGCCGGGCTTCACTTCCGTCTGCTTCAGGCCCTTGTAGACGGTCACGCCGGCGCAGAGCACCGGGGCGATCTCGTACGGGTCCGAACCCTCGGGGATGTGTGCGGCGAACTTCGCATCCACCAGCATGTATTCGCCGAAGGAACCGTTGAGAGAGTATCCGCCGTTCTGCTGCGACTCGCAGAGGGTTTCCCAGCCGGTGCCGCAGTACTCGCAGCTGCCGCAGGCGCTGGCGAGCCAGGCGTTGCCGACCAGGTCGCCGACCTTGACCTCGGTGACGCCTTCGCCGATCTTCACGACGTTGCCGACGCCCTCGTGTCCGGGGACCAGCGGGAGGATCGGCTTGATGGGCCAGTCGCCCTCGGCGGCGTGGAGGTCGGTGTGGCAAACGCCGGAAGCGATGACCTTGACCAGCGCCTGGCCAGGGCCTGGCTCGGGGATCTCGGTGGTTCCAACGGTGAGTTCGTCGCCGAAGTTCTCGACTATGGCTGCGCGCATGGTGCTCATCAGTATTTCCTTGTCATTGGTTGATGGCGCGGGGACAGGGGGTTCGTGCACCGGAAGGTGACTGGCCCCTGATCACGCACCACGGAAGCAGGGCGGAAAGCGGGTGGTGCTCACGTGCGGGGGTGGTGCGCATTGGAGGGGTCGGCGGCTTTCCGGCCGCCGACCCCAGGGCGGTTTAGAAGAAACCGAGCTTGTTCTCGGAGTAGGAGACCAGCAGGTTCTTGGTCTGCTGGTAGTGGTCCAGCATCATCTTGTGGTTTTCGCGCCCGATGCCCGAGGACTTGTAGCCGCCGAACGCCGAGTGCGCCGGGTAGGCGTGGTACTGGTTGACCCAGACGCGGCCGGCCTGGATGTCGCGGCCTGCGCGGTATGCGGTGTTGCCGTTGCGGCTCCACACCCCCGAGCCCAGCCCGTAGAGGGTGTCGTTGGCGATCTCGATGGCGTCCTCGTAGCCGGAGAACTTGGCGACCGAGACGACGGGGCCGAAGATCTCTTCCTGGAAGACGCGCATCTTGTTGTGGCCCTCGAAGATGGTCGGCTGCACGTAGTAACCGCCGGCCAGGTCGCCCTCGAGTTCGGCGCGGCCGCCGCCGGTGAGCACCTTGGCGCCCTCGGCCTTGCCGATGTCCAGGTAGGAGAGGATCTTTTCCAGCTGGTCGTTGGACGCCTGGGCGCCCATCATGGTCTCGGTGTCCAGCGGGTTGCCCTGCTTGATGGCCTCGGTGCGCTTGATGACCTCGGGCATGAACGTGTCGTAGATGGATTCCTGGACCAGGGCGCGCGAGGGGCAGGTGCAGACCTCGCCCTGGTTCAGCGCGAACATGGTGAAGCCTTCCTTGGCCTTGTCGTAGAACGCGTCGTCCTTGGCCGCGACGTCCTCGAAGAAGATGTTCGGGGACTTGCCGCCCAGCTCCAGGGTGACCGGGATGAGGTTCTCGGAGGCGTACTGCATGATCAGCCGGCCCGTGGTGGTCTCGCCGGTGAACGCGATCTTGCGGATGCGCTTGTTGGAGGCCAGCGGCTTGCCGGCCTCCACGCCGAAGCCGTTGACAACGTTCAGCACGCCGGCCGGGAGCAGGTCGCCGATCAGCTCCATCAGCACCAGGATCGAGACCGGGGTCTGCTCGGCGGGCTTCAGGACAATGGCGTTGCCCGCGGCCAGCGCCGGGGCGAGCTTCCACACGGCCATCAAGATCGGGAAGTTCCAGGGGATGATCTGCCCGACCACGCCGAGCGGCTCGTGGAAGTGGTAGGCGGTGGTGTGCTCGTCGAGCTGCGAAAGGCTACCTTCCTGGGCGCGGATGGCGCCGGCGAAGTAGCGGAAGTGGTCGATGGCCAGCGGCATGTCGGCGTTGATGGTCTCGCGGACGGCCTTGCCGTTGTCCCAGGTCTCGGCGACCGCGAGCATCTCCAGGTTTTCCTCCATGCGGTCCGCGATCTTGTTCAGGATCACCGCGCGTGCCGCCGGGCTGGTCTTGCCCCAGGGGCCTGCGGCGGCCTCGGCCGCGTCAAGGGCGGCCTCGATGTCCTCGGCGGTGCCGCGGCCGACCTCGCAGAAGCCCTTGCCGGTGACCGGGGTGATGTTCTCGAAGTACTCGCCCTTGACCGGGGCGACCCACTGGCCCCCGATGTAGTGCTCGTAGCGGGACTTGAACTTGACCAGGGAACCTTCGGTGTTGGGGTTGGCGTAGACCGTCATGACGACTCCTTGCAATCGGTGGTGTGGCGCTGTTCTGGATGTGAGCCTACTCACACCAACGTTGCGGCAACGTTGCATTCCGTCACGGCCCCGATGCGCCGCCCGTCATCCGGCGGATTCGAGCCTTTCGAGGCGCTCGAGCGCGGCGACCACCATCGCCCGGCGGGGCGAGCGGGCGGGCAGGACCTGCAAGGTGGTGCTGAGGACCTCCTCGTCGTCATGCACCTCGGGCAGCTCCAGGAAGCGAAGCAGCTGTGCCGCGGTGCCGTCCTGCAGCAGGCCCTGTCGCAATGCGGCGAAGACCTCGTCGCGGATCGCCTCGATCCCCGGGGCCTGCGAGCGCGGCAGGACAGGTCCCGCGTAATGGGCCAGCGCGGCATCGAGGTCGCCGTTCTCGATGGCACGCAACACCTCGCGGGCATCGCTCGCCGGCGGACCGGCCAGTCGGTAGGGACGCGAGAGCGGGACCAGCGACGGGTCGAATTCCGCCAGCACCTTGCGCAGTCGGACCATTTCGGCCCGCAGCGTACCCATGTCGGCCGCATCCGGATTCAGGTGCAGCAGTTCGACCAGTTCCTCGCCACTGAGCCCGCGGGGATGCCAGGAAAGCAACACCAGCAATTCGGCATGCCGGCTGCTGAGTTCAAGGCGCCCGGCGCCGCGGCGCAGTTCCGCACCCGTGCCGGAGGTCAACCGCAGCATTGAAACTTCCGCCGGCGCCGTGCGCGGTGCCGACGCGGCAGGCGCCACAAGGCTTCGGCGCACCGGTTCGACCTGTTGCCGGTGCCAGCGCAGCTCGGATTCCGCCGCAGCAACGGCCGCCTGCAGGAGCGCCAGCGAATGTGCCGCGACGGCGTCCGGGCCCCCGGTGATGTCCACGACCCCGATCACTTCCCCGGTATCGGGGGCATGGATGGGGACAGCCGTGCAGCTCCAGCGGTGCGCAATGGGATCGAAGTGCTCGGCCCCGGAAACCTGGACGCCCCCTCCGGTGACCAGGGCGGTCCCCGGTGCCGAGGTTCCCACCGCGCGTTCGGACCAATCGGCGCCGGGCACGAAGGCCATCGATTCGGCGTCCCGCAACACCTGGCTGTCCCCCTTGACCCAGAGCAGGCGTCCATGCGGATCGCCGATGGCCAGGATCAAGCGGGCGTCGCGGGTGGGCTCGAGGAGCAGGCGGTCAAAGACCGGAAGCACGAGGCGCAGCGGGGAAGCGGTCCGCAATTCGCGCAGGGCCTCGTCGCCGAGCACGGTGTGGGCAATGGATGCGGCCGCTCCCCTGTATTCCAGGGAACGCAGCCAGGAGGCGCGCACCACGTCGCGCAATTGCCAGACCCCGTGTCCATGCGCCCCCGTACCCAACGTCTCGTGGGCCGCCAGCGCACTGCGCTGCAGTGCCTTGGAGGCGGGGGAAATCAGGGACATTTTTAACCTTCCGCGGGGCAAGGGGCAGAGGCACGCAACATTGCACCGCCACGCAACGTGATCCCCTTCACGATTTGTCCCCAAGCTTAGGGGAGAATCCCCTTCAAATGAACCCCGGCGCCGCTCGGCCGCGACCGACGCATGCGCGGCACCTGGCACCAAGGCAAACCCTTGCACCGATCGCTTCACCCGAGCATCATGGGGTGCGGGAGCCATCCCGTTTCGCCCGACGTCCCTCCCCCACATTAAGGAGCGGCCCCATGGCCCGCATGATATTCCTCAATCTTCCCACCAGGGATCTCGCTGCCTCGGATGCGTTTTATGCCGGGCTCGGATTCGAAAAGAACACCGACTTTTCCAACGACGTGGCCACCGCCTGGATGATCACCGAGACCATCTGGGTCATGGTGCTGTCCGAGGAGTTCTATTCGTCGTTCCTGCGCAACGGGGACAAGCCCACCTACGGCGCCGGCCCGCGCGAGGTGCTCAATGCCATCAGCGGCGAGAGCCGCGAAGAAGTCGATGAGTATGCGAGCCGCGCGCTCGCCCATGGCGGCACCATCTACCGCGAGGCCGCCGAGGAATTCCCGGGGATGTACTCGGTAGCGTTCCTGGATCCGGACGGACACGAATGGGAAGTCGGCTGGATGGACATGTCGGCCGCCCCCGAGGCCTAGGGGAACGGGCAGGTCGCCGATCCGTGGATCGGCGACCTGCCCGTCTCTATTGACCCGGAATTCCCACGCGCTCAGGCGGTGCAGGCCTCGTTGGAACAACCCGCGTCGCGCGGTGACCAATGGGCCTCGCCCTCGCCCCTGTCTTCCCACACAACATGGCGGTGCTGCCCGCATCGTTCGCAGGAAGGCGCCAGGAACGTGGCGCGCTCGGCGTCCGTATACAGCTTGTAGTCACCCATGGTTTTCTCCCTTGATCCACACGGAACTAAAGTTCAATCACTCTACGCCGGGTGGGGAGCGGAACTCTAGGATGCCGGGTGGTGGCGCTTGAACTTGCGGTAGTGGTTCACGGTGCTCACCAGGATGTAGAGCCAGCGCCGGGGATTGGTTTCCTTCTTGTAGTACAGCGGGTGGCTGTATCGCTTGGCCGAAATCAGCTCCTCGACCCCGGCCTTCATGTCGCCGGGCAGGTAGCGGCGCAGCAGCCGCAGCGGCAGGATGTTGTAGAGGTGGCGATTGTTGGCCACCTGCAGTTCCCCCGCCCCGGTCAGGCCGCCGCGCAGGTATTCCTCGACGTAGAAGCGCGTGACGTTGTCTCCGGCGGCGGTGATGTAGAAGTGGTTGCGGCCCAGGCGGGGATTGAGCTCGAAGAACTTGTAGGTCCCGTCGCGCGGGTCCAGTTTCATGTCGAACATGGAGAAGCCCGTCCAGCCGAGCTCCTCGAGCAGGCGGGTGCCCTCGGCGACGGCCGTGTCGTTGGGCTGAGCGACGATGGCGGCGGAGTTTCCCAGGGCGCCGGGCGCGTGCTCCTCGACGATGACCCGGCCGCAGGAGACAAAGCGGACCTTGCCGGCCCGGTCGCTGAAGAACGTGGCCAGGTGCATGCCGCTGTCATCGCCCGGGATCAGGTCCTGGACGACAAGCGTGCCGGTGTACCCCGCCTTGGTGGCGCTGCCGATGAGTTCGGTCAGCTGCGCCAGCGAGGCGACGGTGTGGACCTTCTTCTTGCCCGCAAACTCCAACGCGCCCCAGGCCACCCCGTCGGAGGGCTTCACGATGGCGGGGAACGGCACGCCCTCGGCGGCGAGCTCCGCCTCAAGCGCCGCGGGATCCGCCCCACCGGCGGCGCAGTCGTGGACCACGGTGGCGGGATAGCTCACGCCAAGGTCGCGGCACAACTCATAGAAGGCATCCTTCTCCGTGGCCCGGTCCAATTCGGCGTTGCCCACGTACGGGATGGTGAACCACTCGGACAACTCGGCGGCGTGGGTGGCGATGAAGCGGATGTGCTGGTCCGCTGCGCCCAGGAGCAACAGCGGCCGCTTGGTGCCGTTGGATCCGGCCAATTCGCGTCCCAGCCCGGAGACGAAGGCGGCAAATGCCGACGCATCGTCCTGCCGGGCAAAGGGGCGCGGCACCAGGATCCGGGAGTGTTCGGTAATGCCGGTCATGACCGACGGGACGACAACCGAATGCACGTCGTACTGCTCGTGGAACTCGCGCGCCAACGAGTACGCGCCGATGTCACCGCCCAAAATGACAGGGACGAAGGGCTGGTTATCGTTGATCTGCATGTTCCAAAACTATCAACCGCCCACAAATCGGATACCCCAGTAGGGTACTTGACAGGATACCCGCTGGGGGTATTATTGAGGCTATGGAAAACATCGCCCTGCCCATCGACGAGCACGTCGGCCACGGATACACCGCCAACAAGGAATCGCTGCTGAAGCGGCTCAGCCGCATCGAGGGCCAGGTCCGCGGCGTCAGTCGCATGGTCAACGAGGACAAGTACTGCATCGACATCCTCACGCAGATCTCCGCCATCAACGCGGCCCTGCACAAGGTCAGCCTCGGCCTGGTGGAAGAGCACGTTTCGCATTGCGTCGTGAACGCCGCGGCCCAGAGCATCGAAACCGGGGACCAGTCCTACGTGGATGACAAGGTAGCCGAGGTCACCACGGCCATCGGCCGCCTGCTGCGCTAAGAAACCCCGCATCACCACGGATTTCCCAGACCAAACCACTTCCCCAGGAGGACCCATGAGCAACTCATCAAACGGCGGTTGCTGCGGTGGCAGCTGCGGCTGCAACTCGAACGAAGGACTCGCCATCACCACCCGACCGGAGGACACCATGACACAGAACAACATCACCCTGAAGATCGACGGCATGACCTGCGGCCACTGCGTCGCCTCCGTCACCGAGGAGCTGCGGGAAGTCGACGGCGTCACCAACGTCGAGGTCTTCCTCTCCGCGGGCGGCACCTCGACCGCCAACCTCACCACCAGCGCACCGGTTGACGACGCGGTGCTGACCCAGGCTGTCGAGGAGGCCGGCTACACCCTCGTCTCGGTCGACGCCTAAGCCCACCACCGATTGCCGGCGCCGGCCACCCCGGGCACCTGCAATCCCCAGGAACGGAAAAGATGAGTAACGAAACCACCTTCCCCGCCAACCAACGCATCATTGAACTGGATATCCAGGGCATGACCTGCGCATCGTGCGTGGGGCGGGTTGAACGCAAACTCGGCAAACTCGACGGCGTCGAGGCCCTGGTGAACCTGCCGCTCGAATCGGCGCGGGTCACGGTCCCGGACTCGGTCAGTGACGAGCAGATCATCGCGACGGTCGAGTCCGCCGGGTACCAGGCCAGCCTCAAGGTCGACCAGTACGCCGCCGCGGCTTCGTCCCCGGGAGCCGCTGTCGCGGACACCGAGCCGGAGCATTCTCCCGCCTCCGGGGACAGCCGCCGGCTCGGCATCAACCACGCACACGAGCCCGCCGGGCACGACCTGAAGAAGCGCCTGATCGGTGCCGCGATCTTCACGGTTCCGCTGTTCATCATTTCCATGATTCCCGCCGCCCAATTCCCGCATTGGGGTTGGGTGGCCCTGGCCCTGGCCACGCCCGTGGTCTTCTGGTCCGCGTGGCCGTTCCACCGCGCCGCCGCCATCAACGCCCGGCACCTCGCCTCCACGATGGACACGCTGGTTTCGCTCGGCGTGCTCGCCGCATACTTCTTCTCGGTGTGGCAGCTGGCCGTCGACCCGATGCTGACCGCCCACGTCGGGATGGCGATGAGCGAACATGCCCTGTACTTCGAGACCGCGGGTGTCGTGGCGACGTTCCTGTTGCTGGGCCGCTACCTGGAGGCGCGCGCCAAGTCGAAGGCCGGGGATGCGCTGAAGACCCTGCTGGATCTGGGCGCGAAGGAAGCCGTGGTGTTGCGCGACGGCCTCGAGGTGAAGATCCCCGCCGCCGAACTGGTCCCCGGCGACGAGTTCGTGGTCCGCCCCGGGGAGAAGGTCGCCACCGACGGCTTCGTCGCCAGCGGCCACTCCGCCGTGAACACCGCACTGGTCACCGGCGAGTCGGTACCCGTCGAGGTCGGCCCCGGGGACACCGTCATCGGCGCCACCATCAACACCTCCGGCCGCCTGCTGGTGCGTGCCACGCGGGTCGGCAAGGACACCACGCTGGCCCAGATGGGACGCCTGGTGTCCCAGGCGCAGACCGGCAAGGCGCCCATCGCCCGGCTTGCGGACAGAATCTCCGCTGTCTTCGTCCCGATCGTGCTGGGAATCGCCGTGCTCACCTTCGTGCTGTGGCTGGTGATCACCGGGGATATGAACGCGGCGTTCGCCGCCTCCGTCGCGGTGCTGGTCATCGCCTGCCCCTGCGCCCTCGGCCTGGCCACGCCCATCGGCCTGCTGGTCGGTTCCGGACGCGGCGCCCAGCTGGGCATCCTGATCCGCGGACCCCAGGTGCTCGAGGACACCCGCAAGATCGACACCGTGCTGCTGGACAAGACCGGCACCATCACCGAGGGCAACCTCGCCGTCACCTCCACCGCCCCGGCGAACGGCCTCGACGCGGCCACGCTGTTGGCGCTGGCCGGCGCCGCGGAATCGGGTTCCGAGCACCCGATCGCCCATGCCATCGTCGCGGCGGCACGCGCCGAGGCCCCGCTGCCCGAATCCGAGGCCTTCTCCTCCGCTCCCGGCGGCGGCGTCAAGGCCCGCGTCGGACGGCAGACAGTGGTGGTGGGCCGGATGAGCTGGATGCGCGAGAACGGCATCGACCTCGACGACACCCACCAGGCGATGCTGCGCGAGGCCCAGGAAACCGGCTCCACGTCCATCATGGTCGGTGTTGACGGCACCTTCGCGGGACTGGTCAACCTTTCGGACACCATCAAGGAATCCTCGGCAGGCGCGATTGCCCGACTCAGGGAACTGGGCCTGCGACCGGTGCTGCTGACCGGAGACAATGCAGCGGTCGCGGCGCAGGTTGCCGCCCGCGTCGGCATCGCCGAGGACGACGTCTTCGCCGACGTCTTCCCCGAGGGCAAGGCCCAGGCCGTGCGCCGGCTGCAGGACGAGGGCCGGGTGGTTGCCATGGTCGGAGACGGCGTCAACGACGCCCCGGCACTGGCCCAGGCGGACCTGGGGATCGCCATGGGCTCGGGAACCGATGTCGCCATCGAGGCGGCCGACCTGACCATCATGGGCAACGACCTCGCCCAGGTGGCCCAGTCCATCGAGCTCTCCCGCAAGACGCTGGGCACCATCAAGATGAACCTGTTCTGGGCCTTTGCCTACAACACCGCCGGCATCCCCATCGCGGCACTCGGGTTCCTGAACCCGATGATCGCCGGGGCCGCCATGGCCGCCAGCTCCGTGCTGGTCGTGGCCAACTCGCTGCGGCTGCGCAGCTTCGGGCGCAAGTAGAAAAGCCGCCGCCGCCAAGGGCCGGTGTGCCGCTGCAGGCCTTCCCGTGGGAAGCACTGCAACGGCGAACCGGCCCGGCGTTTTTGCCGGTGCAGGCCGGCTACCGGCTGCGCAATTCGTCGGCCCGCACCAGCAGCACGCCGCCGACGATCAACAGCCCTCCCAGCAACTGGACCCCGGCAGGCAATTCCCCCAGCAACAGCCAGGCCCACAACACCGCGAAAAGCACCTCGGTGAGCGAGATGAAGGAGGCGAGCTTCGAGCCCAGCGCCCTGGCGGCCATGATTCCGGTGACATAGGCAATGACGGTGGAGAAGAGAACCAACCCGCCGAGCGCCACCCACCACTGGGTTTCCCAGTTCGCCAGTTTCACCGGGACGAACGCCACCTTCATGTCCAGCACGCCGACCAGTCCCAGCAACCCCATGGCCGCGGACCCGACGAGCAGCCCGCCGGTCGCCAGCACAATCGGGGGCAGTGCGCCGTCGGCGCGGGCGCTGACGAAGAAGTAGACAGTCAAGCCGACGGCCGCTCCCAACCCCCAGAGCACACCGATGGGATCCACCCGGGTCTCCCCCGCCAAATCCAGCACGGCAACCAACCCGGCCAATGCCAGCAGTGCGCCGCCGATCGTCATGGGCTTGGGCGTCTTGCGGTGTCGGGCCCAGAGGAAGAGCACTATCAGCACCGGGGCCAGGTATTCCAGCAGCAGGGCCACGCCCACGTCGAGCCGCTCGACGGCCAGGAAATAGCAGAATTGGCAGGCGCCGACGCCGAAGAGCCCAAAGAGCAGGATTGACTTCCAGTTGCTGGCAGCCAGCGCCCACTTGCCGCGCATGAGCAGCAGCGTGGGAACCAGCAGCACCAATGCGGCACCGGCCATGCGCAACGTCACGGCCGCGGCGGGACTCCAGCCGGCCTCCAGCAGGGATTTGGCGAAGGAACCGGAAAGACCAAAGACCGCAGAGGAAAACAGGGCAATGCCCACTCCACCCAGGCGCGGGCGGGTTGCAGCCACGGGGGTTGCCAGGGATGTCGGCCGCGCCAACTGGGTGGGGATTTCTTCTCTTGGCACGGCGATACGCTCCCTGGGGCGAAGTTGGTCCGACGGTTGAATGGGCTGGTAAGCCGCCTCGACTGTCAGGAGTAAAACTATGTATGATCATGACATTAGATCCACACCGGTTCTTCCGTCAATCCATCAGGCACCACAGGAGTCATAATGATCTTTGCCCCTGACACAGAGGTTGCCCTGGGCACGATCGTGGCGCTCATCAATTCGACAAGCGGTGATGCCGACGAGCTGCTCACGGGTGCCGATCTCGACGAGTTCCTCGAGCAACAGGGGTTCACCGGGTCGCGGACGCACAACGAGGCGGAGCTGCGCTCGGTGCGGCAGTTGCGGACCCAGATGCGCGGCCTGTGGCTGGCTTCCGAGTCGGAGTCGGTGGACCAGGTCAACAACATCCTGCGCAGTGCCCGCGCCATGCCCCAGCTCGTCAAGCACGATGGATGGGACTACCACATCCACGCCACCACCCCCGAGGCTCCGTTGAGCGAGCGCATGGCGGTGGAGGCCGCGATGGCACTGGTGGATGTGCTGCGGTCGGGCGAATTGTCGCGCCTGCGGGTTTGCGCTGCCGAGGACTGCCAGGCCGTGTTGCTGGATCTTTCCCGAAACCGTTCCAAGCGCTATTGCGACACCGGAAACTGCGCCAACCGGGAACATGTGCGTGCATACCGACAACGAAAATCCGAGCAAAAACACGGAGTCTGAACATACACTGGTGCCATGGCTGAAAGTGCTTTCGGCCCGTGGATCGGAGGAGCACCGTGAACAGCGAAGAAGTACCGCAACCACACGCCGCTGACGAGTACGAAGTCGACCTGGAAAAGTCGAACGACGGCCCGGTACGTGCCGCCGCCCGCTGGGCCGCGGGACTGGTCGATGCATTCTTCGGCGGGGACGGATCCGATGCCGTCGGTGCCGCCGTCGTGGTCCACCGGATCGACAACGATGCCGAAGTACTGCGCATCAATGCCGGCAGCATCGAGGAAGCCGAATCCCTGGTGGCGATGGTGCGCTCGGATCTGGAGGAGTTGGGACACGACGAATTCCTGGACCGCTGGGGCGGACGCGACGGCGCCGAACCTGCCCTCTAACGGAACCGAACGACTGCGCTTGCGGCGAATGCCAACCACGTTGGCTCCCGCCGGTTCCTGTGTAGGCGATGAACCGCGGCCGAACGAAACGATCGGACGGGGTCCGAATTGCTCCGACCAGGCCACCAGGCCAACGAAGCCGAATCTGCCCGTGGTGGCGCCGGCTCCTCCCCCCCTTAACTGCAGATGCCGCCCGGGAATCCCGGGCGGCATCTGCTAAAAGCGTGGTTTATCTAGTTCTTCGTCTCGGGCTTCGCGTCAGGGGTTTCCGACGAGCGGTTGACGCCGGCTCCGGTCCCCATCTCCTCCGGATTGTCCTTGCTTGCCATGGTCATCACGGAAATGACCAGGAGGCACGCGACGAAGGCGACGCCAAAGGCCACAAGCCCGATGTCGATTCGCAAGGGGTTGTCCGACCCACCGGTTGACGAAATGGTGGCGATTACGCCGGCGATGATGGCCATGACCAGGGAGAAGGACAGGGGTGCCTTGATGCTCTGCTGCCAAGACTTCTTCTGCTCGGCTGGGGTGTTGCCCACGAAAGGCCCTCCTACAGGTTTTTGATTCAAGATCTATTCTAGCTCCAAAGCCCGGGCTCGGGTTCCTTCGCGGCATGGCGCAGGCCGAAGGCCGAAATCAATTCGAACACCGCCAGTATGATGGCACCGCCGCCGGCCAGGCCCAGCAGCCCGTGGGCGTCCAGGTGCAGTCCCATCAGCAGGGAAGCGCCCGCGCCCAGGGACACGAAGCCGGTGACCAGCTGGTCCTTGAACGGGACAAACTCGGCGCGGTGCCGAATGAAGACCACGATTTCCAGCGCCCCGGCGACGATCCAGGCCGTCGCCGCGGCGATCGCGACAACGAGGGTTTCCGGGCGGAACGCCATGACCAGGCCCGCGAGGATCATGGCCACCGCTGCGGCCGCGTAAAGCCCGCGCACGGACTTCGGGGCGCTCGGGACGCTGGCGTAGTCCCAAAGGAACTTTGCGCTAATCACCATGAAGGCTGCCAGGGCATAGGCCAGCACCTGGTTGGTGGCCGCGGGCCAGAAGATGGACAAGAGCGCAAAACCGGCGGCGGTCGCGGCGCGCCCCATCACTGGGGTGGCTACTTCGGCGGCAATGGTTGCGGGGATTTTTACTGCAGGCACGACTACGAGTCTACCGGCGATGGGCCGCCGGGCCTTATTCGCGCCCGGGCCGCCGGCGGATCAGCTCCGGGCCCAGGTCGGCGATCGTTGCGGCTCCCATGAGCTGCATGTTGACCTCGATTTCCTTGGCCAGCAGCTCGATGACACGCGCAACACCCTGCTCGCCGCCTGCCATCAACCCGTAGAGGTAGGCGCGGCCAATGAGCACGAAGTCCGCGCCGGCGCAGAGCGAGGCGACGATGTCGGCACCCGACATGATGCCCGAGTCCAGGATGATCTCGGTCCCCGCACCGACCTCGGCGCGCACCTCGGTGAGCGCCTCGAAGGATATCGGGGCGCGGTCCAGCTGCCGCCCGCCGTGGTTGGAGACGACCAGGCCGTCGGCCCCGGCGTCGACGGACTTGCGGGCGTCCTCGGCGGTGAGCACGCCCTTGACGAAGAGTTTTCCGTCCCAGATGGAGCGGATCCACTCCAGGTCGGCAAAGGAGAGCGTCGGGTCGAACATCGAGTTGATCAGCGTGGGCAGGTCGGTGGCGCTGTCGGACAGCGAGGCGAACTTCAGCGAATCCGTGGTCAGGAAGTTGAACCACCACTCGGGGCGGTACGAGGCGTCCAGCACCGTCTTGAGGTTCAGCCGGGGCGGGATGACCATGCCGTTGCGGGCATCGCGCAGCCGCTGGCCGGCCACCGGGGTGTCGACGGTGACCAGCAGGGTGTCATAGCCCGCGGCCGCGGCGCGCTCGAGCAGCTGGCGCGACTTCTCGCGGTCCTTCCACAGGTAGAGCTGGAACCAGCGGCGCGATTCCGGCGCCGCCTGCGCGACCTCCTCCAACGACCGGGTGCCCATGGTGGACAGGGAGAACGGGATGCCTGCTGCACCGGCGGCGCGCACCGCGCCGGTCTCGCCCTCGGCGTGCATGAAGCGGGTGAACCCGGTCGGGGCGATGCCGAAGGGCAGCGCGGAAGGTCCCCCGGCGATGGTGGTGGACAGATCGGCACTCGCGGTGCCGTGCAGGATGCGCGGGATCAGCTCGATCGAATCGAGGACCTTCCGGGTGCGGGTGTGGGTCAGTTCGCGCTGGGCCGCGCCATCGACGTAGTCGAAGGCCGGGGTCGGGGTGCGCCGCTTGGCGATGGCGCGCAGGTCCCACACGTCTGCGGCCTTGGCCAGGCGGGCCGCCCGCCGGTCCAGGGTGATGGGCTCGAACTTCATCAGCGAGCGAAGTTCGGATATCTGGGGCAGGCGGCGCTTCATCTGGGGTTTTCCGGCTTTCTGTGGATCGTGCGTGGGTTGATGCTGCGTGCGAGGGGGCAGCTCAGTGGTTGGCGGGAACCCTCAGGGAAAGCAGGACGGCGATCGCCGAGAGCAGGCAGCAGGCCAGCAGGTAGCCGGCGGCCAGGTGCGTGCTGCCGTCCGCGGCGTTGACCAGGGCGGCGGCAATGAGCGGGCTGAGCCCGGCGACGACAGCACCGTTGGTCTCGCGGGCCACGCCGATTCCGCTGAGCCGGCGCTGCGGCGGGAAGAGGTTGGTGAGGAATGCGCCCTGGGCGCCGCTGGTGGCCGGGATGACCAGCCCGTAGCCAAGCGCGATCGCGGTGAAGGCCAGGGCGAAGCTTCCGGCGCTGAGCAGCCCGAAGATCGGGTAGGCCAGCGCCGCGCCCATGACGGAACCGAAAAGCAGCACCTTTGCGGCGCCGAACCTGTCCGAGAGCCGGCCGCCCACCGGGGTCAGCGCGACGGAGACCAGGGAGCCGAGGGTGACCGCCAACAGGGCGTCGGACTTGGCCAGGCCCACCAACGGGGAGGTCATGAGGCTGAGCGCATAGACGGCCAGGATGTAGTTCATGGCATTGTGGCCGGTGATCGAGAAGAACCCGATGAGCACCTGGCGCCAGTCGCGGGCCAGCACGTCGCGCAGCGGCAGGCGCGCCTTGGTGCGTTCGGCCGCCGCCTTCTCAATGGCCCGCGAGTATTCCGGGGTTTCCTCGAGGCGGTTGCGGATGTACAGGGCCAACAGGAAGAGCACCGCGGACACGAGGAACGGGATGCGCCACGCCCAGCCCAGCAATGCCTCGGTGCCCAGCGAGGAAACGGCGAAGAAGGCGAAGGTCGCCAGCGCGATGCCGGCCGGCGGTGTGGAAAGCACCAGCGAGGTGTAGAAGCCGCGGCGCTTCGGCGGGGCGAACTCGGCCACGAGGGTCATTGCCCCGGCCAGCTCGGCCCCCGCGCCGAAGCCCTGCAGCAGCCGCAGGATGACCAGCAGCAGCGGGGCGGCGGCCCCGATTGCGGCGCTGGTGGGCAAGAGCCCAACGCCGACGGTGGCCACGCCCATCAGGATGATGGTCAGCATCATGGCGGGGCGCCTGCCGTACTTGTCGCCGATGTGCCCGACGATGACCCCGCCCAGCGGGCGGGCGACGAACCCCACCGCGAAGGTGGCAAAAGCCATCATGGCGGCGGCCGAGGACACCGCGTCGGAGAAGAAGAGCGGGGCGATGACCAGCCCTGCCGCCGCGCCGTAAAGCGCATAGTCGTACCACTCGATGACCGTGCCGAGCACCGCGGCGAAGACCGCCCGGCGCCCGGCCGGGGTGAGACGCTGGTCATCGGCACGCTGTTCCTCGGCGCGAAGCCCGGGGTTAGTGGTCATCGTTGACACCCATCCGTTTAGAACTCATTGAAAAATCCCTGAAAGATATTTCTAACAGGCAGGTAGTATCTTTCACAAGGGCCACGGACGCACCCGGCCCAATGTGACGCGGGCACCGATGCCCGCCGACCCGAGGGAGTTTCACCGATGAGTCCATCGCTCACCGATCGCCTGGTCGTGCAATTGCGCGCGGCCATCCTCTCGGGACAGATCGCCCCGGGCAGCATCGTGGTCGAGCCGCGCCTGGCCGAGGAGTACTCCGTCTCCAAGACCCCGGTCCGCGAGGCGCTGCGCCTGCTGACCTCCCAGGGCCTGCTCACCGTGCTGCCAAAGAAGGGTTATCTGGTGCGCACAATGGGCCTGCACGACGTGAAGGAAACCCTTGACCTGCGCATGCTCCTGGAACCGCACGCGGCGGCCGCCGCCGCCGGATTCCTGCCGCAGGAACTCACCGTCCGACTGCGCCAGCTGCTCGACACGCAGGCAACGCTCTCCGCCGCCGACCCGCTGGGGGCCATGAATGCGGCGCAGGACTTCCACCAGGCGATCGCGGACGCCTCGCGCAATTCACGCCTGGCCGATTCCCTGCGGCGCTGCTTCGACGAGACCGCCCGCGCCCACCATGTGCTTCCGGGGCTCCAGCACTACATGGGCGCCCCCACCGAGCTTGCCGAGCACGAGGTCATCTACGCCGCGATCGCCGCGGCGGATGCGCGGGCGGCGGAGGAGGCCATGCGCGTGCACCTGCGTTCCATCCGCACCGCCATGGCCCAGCAGTTCACCGACCCGGGAAGCCTTTGGGCCTGAGTTTCCCCGGGGCTCAGGCTCCCAGGCGCATCCACTTGTCGTTGCGCACCCGCCACGTGAGCGTCGCGGCGCGGGCAAGCATGAAGCCCAGCCCGAAAGCCACCCAGATCCAGGCGACGGCCGAGACGCCGGCGTGCTCGAAGAGCGTGACGATGAAGAGCAGCGGCAGGTAGACCAGCAGCGTGAGGACGCCGGCGACCGCCAGGTAGCGCGCGTCCCCGGCACCGATGAGCACCCCGTCCAGCACGAACACGAGCCCGCAGACCGGCTGGGACGCGGCGAGGATCCAGACCCCGACCATGGTCGCCTGCCGCACCGAGTCGTCCGTGGTGAACAGCGCCCCGACAAAGGGGGCGATGGCCGCCAGCAGCACGCCGGTTGCCACGCCGAAGTACAGGCCCCAGCGGCACATGGTCCTGGTCAGCAGGTTGGCCCGCGCCGCATTGCCGGCCCCCAGCTCCTTGCCGATCAGTGCCTGCGCGGCAATGGCCAGCGCATCCAGCGCGAAGGCCATGAAAGTGAAGATGGTGAAGACCAGCTGGTGGGCGGCGAGCGTGAGCGCACCCTGTCCGGTGGCCACCCAGACCGTGGCAAGCAAGGCCAGGCGCAGCGACAGCGTGCGCAGCATCAGCCAGGATCCGACTTGCCCGGTGCCCAGCACCCCGCGCGGGTGCGGCGCCAGCGACTGTCCGGCCTTGCGGATCCGCGGGATAAGCATCCACAGATACACCGTGGCCATCCCCCACTGCGCGATCGAGGTGCCCAGCGCGGCACCCGCAACGGACATGCCCAGCGGGTAGACCAGGATGAGGTTGAGCACGATATTGGCGGCAAAGCCGATCCCCGCCACGTAGAGCGGGGTCTTGGTGTCCTGCATGCCGCGCAGCACCCCGGTCGCGGCGAGCACCAGCAGCATCGCGGGGATGCCGAAGGTGGAATATTGGATGTAGTCCACCGCGAACCGGAGCACCTCGCCCTCGGCTCCCATGGCGGCCGCCAGCATGGGTGCACCGAAGAACCCGGCCAGGCCCAGGACCAGACCCAGGCCGACGGCAAGCCAGATCCCGTCGCGCCCGGCGGCCATGGCCCGCCCGAGGTCGCCGGCGCCGATGGCCCGGGCGACGGCGGGGGTGGTGGAGTATGCCAGGAAGACCATGAGTCCCACCGCGGTCTGCAGGACCGTGGTCCCCAGCCCCGCACCGGCAAGTTCGTTGATGCCGAGGTGCCCGACGATGGCCATGTCGGCCAGCAGGAAGAGCGGCTCCGCGATGAGAGCGCCCAGCGCGGGAACCGCCAGCGCCAGGATGGTTCGACCCAGCCCGCGGGAGGCATCGGGGGTGACGACCTGTTTCCTGCCTGCTTCTTTCACCCCACCAGCCTACCGGGCAGGGTGTTGTCCGAAATTCGGGGGAATCGCGCCAACGGCGGGCACCGCCCGGGCGCTTCGGCCCACATGCAGCAAGTCCCGTCCATTGCTGGACGGGACTTGCTGTTAACTACTCAGAGACGATGCCCTAGATCGCAGAAGCGATCCAGATTACCAAGGCAACGGCGACGAGAACGCCTACGATTGTCCATACAAGGTTGCTTCCACGCATGTGGTCCACTTCCAATCTCTTCGTTGTTACTTCTCAATATGGGTATAGAGAGAACTTCTTCAGCATAACGGGTGGCGACGCCGGGGCCATCACGATTTGCACGGACGCGCCGGGGAAAACCCGTCCTCGGGCCAGTTTTCCCCGCAAGCCTAGGGGCTTCGGCGCAACCCGGCCAGTGCAAGCAGCGCCGCCAGCACCAGCAGGGACACCACCGAGACCACCAACCCCGGCCAGTTGGCAGCATTGAACGCCAGGCCGATGGCCCAGCCGAAGAGCGAGGACCCGGAATAGTAGGCCAGGTTGTAGAGGCTGGCGGCCTGCGCCCGTCCCCCCACGCCCAGCATCGGGATCCAGCCGCTGGCCACCGAGTGGGCTGCAAAGAACCCGGCGGTGAACACCAGCAGCCCCGCGACGATGGTCGGCAGGAAATCGGCCAGCGTCACCGCGAGCCCGGCGGCCATCAGCCCGATGGAGCCCAGCAGCACCGGCAGCCGCCCGAAGCGCGCCACCAGCGCCCCGGATCGGCGCGATGACCAAGTTCCCGACAGGTACGCGACGAACACCAGCGAGGCCAGCGAGGCGGGGATCAGGAAGGGCGGGGCCTCAAGCCGGAATCCCAGGTAGTTGTAGACGGCCACGAAGCCGCCCATGAGCAGGAAACCCTGCGCATAGAGCACCAGCAGCGGGCCCTTGCGCAGGTTCATCCACAGCTTTTTCCACAGGGGGATGCGGTTCGGGCTGCGCCAGGGCACCGGGGTGAATCCGCGCGGCTTGGGCGCCACCGCGATGAACACGCCGGCGGCGACGGCGGCCATCACCGAGACCACCAGGGTGCCCAGGCGCCAGGAGACGAATTCGCTCAGCGGCCCGGCGACCAGCCGCCCGGCAAGCCCGCCCAGGGTGGTCCCGGAAATGTACGTCCCGGCGGCAACCGCCGAATGCAGCGGCGAGACCTCCTCGGACAGGTACGCCAGCGCGACCGCGGGGATCCCGCCCAGGGCCAGCCCCTCGATGAAGCGCAGGGCCAGCAGCCACTCGAAGCCCGGGGAAAACGGGACCGCCAGCCCCAGCGCCACGGCGGCCAGCACCGCGAAGGTCATGGCGCGCAGCCGTCCCAGGCGGTCCGCGAGCAGCGACCAGAAGAGCACCGAGCAGGCCAGGCCCAACGTCGCCGCGGAGACCGCCAGCGCCGCATCGGCCTCGGTCACCGACAGGTCGCGGGCCAGTTCCGGCAGCACGCCTTGCACCGAGTACAGCTGCGAGAAGGTTGCGACCCCGGCGGCGAACAGCGCCAGGATCATCTTGCGGTAGCCGGCGCTGCCATGGGCGTGGCCGCGCCAGGACGCGGAATCTTCGGGAACGCTACTCACGTGTGCGGCGGTCTTTCGTTCGATGTCTACTGCTGGAACAGCGGCAGCAGCGTGTAGGACAGGATCAGCGCCACCGCGTTGTTGAATACGTGCAGGACATAGGAGTACGCCAGCGACTTGCCCGTGAGCACGTAGGCCAGGGACATCATGATCCCCAGCGTCGTATAGGGGATCGCACTGGTCAGGTCGAAGGACCCGGCGCCGACGAAGTGCAGGGAGGTGAAGAGCACCACCGAGATCGCCACGCAGACCCAGACGTTGAGCCGGCGGCTGAGCTTGCCGATGAGCAGGTGGCGGAAGACGTATTCCTCGACGAAGGGTCCCAGGATCACGGTGACCACGAACATCGTCAGGAACGGCACCGATCGGGTCATGCCCTCGATGGCCAGCTGGTTTTCGCTCTTGACCGGGTTCCCCATGGAAACCAGGACGGCGGCGCTGACGATCAGCGACCCCAGCCAACCGCCCGGGACCATCAGGGCCTTGGCCCACGGGTGGTACCTGAACGTGGCGAAGGAGGCCCGCAGTGCCTCGAAGCCCATGATGATCGCCCCGGTGAACACCACCACGTAGATGATGAGGTTCACGCCGAATTGCGCCGAGTCATGGTTCTTGAATGCCTCGACGAACCCGGGGACCAGCGTCAGCAGGCCGCCGGCGCCCAGGATGAAAAGCACCAGGTAGGTCCCCAGCACCACCACGTCCCCGCGCCGCATGGGCCCGGCGTCGAAGACCGGTTGCCGCCTGCGGGGCGGCGGGGCGTACGGGTAGGGAACGGGGTGTTGGTGCATGGTTTCCACCCTACCGATCGTTGCGCGGTTCCGGTGCCTCGTCCCCGCGGCCCGCCGGGCTCATTGGACGCGCAGGCCCAGTTCGTTGGCAAGGATCGGGGCCAGGTCCAGGAGCTGCTCGAAGCTCACCGTGGCGCCCTTGAGCGAGGTGATGCCCGAAAGCGTGCGCAGGCGCGCCCCGCGCAAGTCGACGTCCTTGAGCTTGGCGCCGTTCAGCGCCAGGGTGTCGATGGTGCAGTCGATGAAGGTGACACGTTCCAGGTTCGCTCCCCCGGCGTCGAGCTCCTCGATGTGCACGTCGCGGAATTCCACGTCCTTGATCTTCGCCCGGCGCAGGTTCAGGTAGCCGAGCTTGGCGCGTTCGAACTTGACCGAGCGGAAGGTGGAGCCGTAGAGCTCGGCCGATCCGATGCGCCCGCCCACCACGGCGGTGTTCCACCAACCGGAGTCGGGGGCCTCGAGCACCGGGGCGTTGACCTCCTCGATGCGGCAGTCCCCGAACGTCACCCGGGCCATGGGTGCGCCCTGCAGGGAGACCGCGCGGAAGATGCATTCGGTGAAGACCGCGTCCTCCAGGTCCACCCCTGCGGCGTCGTCTGATTCGAAGAGCAGGCCCTCGGCCCGGCCGTCCGTTTCCAGCCCGGTCAGGTCCCCGGACCCGGTGGTGGCCGGTTCCTTGAAGGCGGGCAGGCGGGGGGCTTTCACGGAGGCAGGCATGGGCAATAGCTTATGCGGCGATTCCGGCGATTCCGGCCCTCACGCGCGTTGGCTTTCTCACCTATCCGTGGCTTGACGGAAGGCCGCGGCCGGTGTCCGGAAGGTGCTGCTACCTGCCGAGGGCGAAGGCCTCGTCCCGGTCCAGTTCCCTCGCGAGCATGGGAGCCATCGAACGGGAATAGTCGTGGGAGAGGTGCGACTGGTCGTAATAGGTGATCAACGAGCCGACGACGGCGAAGCAGGTTTCCTGGGAGCAGATGGAATCGGTCAAGTCCGCCCGCACGATGCCCTTCGGGGCGGTGTCGCTGTCCAACGCCTTTTGCAGGTTCTGCCGAATCGACATTCCCTTTTGGCGGCTCACCGAGCAGGCCAGCGGGTCCCCGGGGTTCGAGGCCACGCAGGTTGGCACGTTCGTGTTGCCCAGGCGCGGCACCTCGTGGATCACCGCGACGGACTTGCCGGCATCGATCCAGGATTGCCACAGGCTGGTGAAGCCCTCGGTGGCCGGGTCGGTGAATTCGTAGCCCGGGGAGGAAACCCAGGACCGCTTGTTGCCCTGGGCCGCAACGATGACCGCGTCCAGGTCCGGATCCGCCGCAAGCCTCGGGCCCAGGGCGCGCACCGATTCGGTGCACAGGCGTTCGGCGGTGCCGCTGAGCTTTTCGGAGCCCTTGAGCGCGGCGAGGGAAGGCGAGCAGCCGGAGCGGATGTGGGTGACCAGCTCCCAGTCGCGTTCGTTGGCGATTTCCACCAGGGCAGGCAACCAGGCGGAGGCGTGCGAGTCCCCCACCACCGCAACGCGCAGCTGCGGGTTGGAGGTGTTGCCCAGCCTGCAGCTGGATTCTCCCACCTGCAGCGTGTCGGTCTCGCAGCCCGGGAACAACGGGGCGCGCACCTGCTGGGAGACGGCGACCGCCGAGGGGTACGGGGCGAAGTCGGAGGCAACGGGCAGGCAGTCGGCGGGGTTGGCGAGGGTGCCGGCGCCGTAGCAGGGGTCGGAGGCCGCCAGCCGCGGCAGGTTCGCGCTCTGCGCCGAGGCGGCGGTGCCTGCCCACGAAACCCCAGCAAGCACCAGCATTCCGGCCAGCGCAAAGACCAGGGAATTGCGCACCGGCTTGAGCACCGCCCCGAAGCGGAAGGGGTCCTCGATCAGCAACTTGGAGATCCAGGCCAGAACCAGGGTCAGGGCCAGGATGCCTGCCTCGTGGTACCACTTCGGTTCGGCGTGCAGCACGAACGGGGCGACGATGATCAGCGGCCAATGCCACAGGTAGGCGCCGTAGCTCACGTCCCCGACCCGGCGCACCGGGCGGATGGAGAGCCAGGTGGCATGGGAGAACCAGCGCAGCCCCGGCCGCCCGGTGCCGGCGGCGGCGAGCACCGCGGCTGTGCCGAGCACCGGGACCAGTGCCATGGTGCCGGGGAAGCGGGTCTCGGTGGGGATCAGCAGCGCGCCGGCCAGCAGGGTGGCGACGCCGCCCCACCCCAACAGCGCACCGCCGATCCCGCCGATGCCGCGGTTCACGCACCACAGGGCCACCAGGCCGCCGGCGGCAAATTGCCAGGCGCGTCCGGCGGTGTCGAAGTAGGCCGCCTGCGGGCTGGCCGCGGTGACCCAGAGCCCGTAGGCGAAGGAGAGCACGGTGATTGCGCAGATGGTGGCCAGGAAGAGCCCGCGGACGCCGGCGATGTCGTGCCGTCCAACGCCGAGGCGCCTGCCCCACCGGGGAAACAACTTGCCGGCCGCGAATGCGGCGCCCAGGATCAGCAGCGGCCAGGCGAGGTAGAACTGTTCCTCCACCGAGAGCGACCAGTAGTGCTGCACCACGGTGGCCATCTGCCCGGCGGCCGAGTAGTCCGTGGCGTCGGCGACCAGCGCCCAGTTCTCCACGTAGAACCCGGCGGCGGCAATGTGCTTGAACATGGTGCCGTGCTCGGTGGCGGGGATGAAGGCGAGGACCAGTCCCGTGCTGGCCAGCAGCACGGTGAAGGCAAGGGGCAGCAGCCGCCGGATGCGCCGGGACCAGAAGGTTGCGAGCCTGATGGTGCCGGTGGTGCGCATTTCCCGGAACAGGTGCGCGGTGATCAGGTACCCGGAAATCACGAAGAACATGTCGACGCCGATGAATCCGCCGCTCAGCGCGCCGGGGCGCAGGTGGTGGATGATCACCATCAGCACCGCGATGGCGCGCAGCCCCTGAATGTCGGCGCGGAAACCCATCGACGAACCGTTGGCATTTTCCCGCGGAGCCTCCGCGGCTTGGGGCCTGCGCGGTGTTCGGGACGGGACGGAACCGGTTGAAACTGTCACTCGCGCAAGCCTATCCCACCGCCCGGAGACCGGAAGCTGGGCGCTGCACCGCCGAACTGCCGCCGGACCGCGCTTGCATGCCGGCAGGCCGTCGCCCGGCCAGGCGGCATCAAAGGCCATCTGGCTTCATGGGCCACGCCGCCGCCGCGCGGAATCCGGCACGAATCCGGCCATTAACAAGATTCTGGTGTGCAGAATCTTGTAGCAGTGACGGGCCCTGCGAGCCTACGGTTGGTAGGCCAGATCACAGCGCCCCCGCGCGCAGCAGACCAAGGAGCACCATGCAGTTCTACCAGGATGGCTACCGCCCGGGCGACCCCGATATCCGCCCGGCGGCCCCCGGACGCCGCACCCCGGGAACATTCCCCGAACAGGTTGACGTGCTCATCGCCGGCACCGGCCCGGCCGGGTCGGTCCTTGCCGCGCAGCTGGCCGAATTCCCCGATATCTCCACGCTCGTCGTCGAGCGCCGCGAAGCGGCACTCGAGTTGGGGCACGCCGACGGCGTCGCCTGCCGCACCGTGGAGATGTTCAACGGCTTCGGGCTCGCCGAGCGCCTGATGCGCGAGGCCTACTGGGTCAACGAGACCACCTTTTGGGGACCTGCGGAAACCGCGGGCATCGCGCGCACCGGCCGGATCCTTGACGTCGCCGAGGGACTCTCCGAGTACCCGCACGTGATCGTGAACCAGGCCCGCATGCAGGACATGCTCTTCGAGCACATGGCCAACTCCCCTTCCCGGCTGGTCCCCGACTACGGACTGGAACTCATCGACGTGGTGATCGCCGAATCCGGCGAGTACCCGGTCACCGCGACGCTGCGCCGCACCGGCGAGGAGCCCGGCAACGAGATCACCGTGCAGGCAAAGTACGCGGTGGGCTGCGAGGGCGCCCGCTCGAACGTGCGCCGTTCGCTGGGCATCAAGATGCAGGGAGACGCCCGCAACCACGCCTGGGGTGTCATGGACATGCTGGCGGTCACCGATTTCCCGGACATTCGCCTCAAGGCGGCGATCCAGTCGGCCTCCGGCGGATCCATCCTCCTGATCCCGCGCGAGGGCGGCTACATGGTGCGCCTCTACGTCGATTTGGGCGACATCGAACCGGGCGACCGCGAGGCCCGGAGCCGGTTCACCGCCGACTCGGTCATCGAGGCCGCGCAGAAGATCCTGCACCCCTACACCCTTGAGGTGAAGGAGATCGCCTGGTGGAGCGTCTACGAGGTGGGCCAGCGCATCGCCGAGCGGTTCGACGACGTGCTTCCCGAGGACCGCGGCACGCGCACCCCGCGCGTGTTCATCGCCGGCGACGCCTGCCACACGCACAGCGCCAAGGCCGGCCAGGGCATGAACGTCTCCATGCAGGACGGCTTCAACCTGGGCTGGAAGCTGGCGGCGGTGCTGCAGGGCCGCAGCCCCGAATCCCTGCTGGACACCTACTCCGCCGAGCGCCAGGTCATCGCCCAGGAGCTGATCGACTTCGACCTGAAGTGGTCCACCGCCATGGCGGCCAAGCCCAAGGACCCCGCCAACCCGGAGGCAGGCGGCATGGACGCCGCCGAGCGCCAGGGCATCTTCACCCAGGGCGGCCGTTTCACCGCCGGATTCGCCACCGACTATTCCCCGAGCATGATCACCGGGCCGGACACCCACGAACACCTGGCCTCCGGTTTCCCGGTGGGCGAGCGTTTCCATTCCTCCCCGGTGATCCGGCTTGCGGATGCCAAGCCGCTTGAGCTCGGCCACCAGGCCCTGGCGGATGGCCGCTGGCGGATCTACGCGTTCGCCGACGCCGCGCGCCCCGATGCCAGGGATTCGCGCCTGGCCGCGTTCTGCGCCTACCTGGGGCAGGATCCTTCCTCCCCCGTGCGCGCATTCACCCCGGCGGGGGCCGACGACGACGCGGTCTTCGACGTGCGCGCCGTGCTCCAGCAGCACCACCGGGACGTGGAGCCCGGCCAGGTCCCCGCGTTCCTCTTGCCGCGCAAGGCGCCGCTGGGCCTCATCGACTACGAGAAGGTCTTCACCGCCGACACCGCGAACGACATCTTCGAGGCGCGCGGCATCAACCGGGAACAGGGCGCCATCGTGGTGGTGCGCCCCGACCAGTACGTCGCCCACGTGCTGCCGCTGGATGCGCACGCGGAGCTGTCCGACTTCTTCGCCGGCATCATGAGGGCCCCGGCGCTGGTGTAGCCGCCCGCACAATTTCGTGCGGTCCACGATAGGTTTCAGGCCTCCCGTGGTGACCCGCGCGCTTGAACTCTCGCCGGCTGTCCAGGGACGACAAAGGCGCGTGACCGATGGGAACAGTTGATCCCATCGGCCACGCGCCTTCGCCAACTACGGCAGGCCGTCAATGATTCGCGGCTAGCTCCTGGCGTCCTCGGTCTCCGACTCCTGGCCGGGCGCGATGCCCTCCAACGCCGGGGCCCCGCCGGGGGCGGGTTCGGCGTCGACATCTTCCGCCGGGCCGGCGAACTGCGACTGGTAAAGCCGGTAGTACGCGCCGCGGGCCGCGAGCAGCACCTCGTGGTTGCCCTGTTCCACGATCTTGCCCTCTTCCATCACCAGGATGGTGTCGGCGTCGCGGATCGTGGAGAGTCGGTGCGCGATCACGAAGCTGGTCCGGTCGCTGCGCAGCGCCGCCATGGCCTTCTGCACCAGCAGCTCCGTGCGGGTGTCCACCGAGGAGGTCGCCTCGTCGAGGATCAGCAGCGACGGGTTGGCCACGAACGCGCGGGCGATCGTGATCAGCTGCTTCTCGCCGGCCGACACGTTGGTGCCTTCCTCGTCGATGACAGTGTCGTAGCCCTCGGGCAGGGCGCGGACGAACCTGTCAACGAAGGTGGCCTTGGCCGCCTCGATGACTTCCTCGTCCGTGGCCTCCAGGCGGCCGTAGCGGATGTTCTCCAGGATGGAGCCGCCGAAGAGCCAGGCGTCCTGGAGCACCATGCCGACCTTGGAGCGCAGGTCCGCCCGGCTGATCTGGGTCACGTCCACCCCGTCCAGGGTGATGCGCCCGGAGTCCAGCTCGTAGAAGCGCATGACCAGGTTCACCAGCGTGGTCTTGCCGGCGCCGGTGGGTCCGACGATGGCCACGGTGTGCCCCGGGTGCGCCTCGAAGGACAGGTCCTCGATGAGCGGCTTGTCTTCCGAGTAGGAGAAGGTGACGTGCTCGAACTCGACGTGGCCGTCGGTGCGGGCCGGAAGCGACGCGGTCACGGTGTCCTCGTCCTGCTCGTCGGCGTCCAGCAGCTCGAAGGTGCGCTCCGCGGAGGCAACGCCGGACTGGAGCATGTTGGCCATGCCGGCCATCTGCCCCAGCGGCTGCGTGAACTCGCGCGAGTACTGGATGAACGCCGTCGCGTCGCCCAAGGACATCTGCCCCGAGGCCACGCGCAGCCCGCCGACCACGGCAATGCCGACGTAGGCCAGGTAGGAGATGAAGTTCATGACCGGGAAGATCATGCCGGAGACGAACTGGGCGCCGAAGGATGCCTTGTAGAGCTCTTCGTTCTTCTCGTGGAAGCGGTCCAGCATGTCCTGCTCGCGGCCAAAGACCTTCATCAGGTCGTGGCCGGAGAAGGATTCCTCGATCTGCCCGTTCAGCGCGCCGGTGTTCTTCCACTGCGCGGTGAACAACCCCTGGGCGCGGGAGCCGATGACGCCGGCCGCGACGGCCGAGAGCGGCAGCGCGATGAGCGCAATCAGCGCCATCTGCCAGGAGATGATGAACATCATGATGATGATGCCGATGACCGTCAGCAGCGACTGCACCAGCTGGCTGATCGCCTGCTGCAGCGCGTTCTGGATGTTGTCCACGTCGTTGGTGACCCGCGAAAGCAGGTCCCCGCGCTGGCGGGTGTCGAAGTAGTTCAGCGGCAGCCGGTTGAGCTTGTGCTCCACGTCGCGGCGCAGGCCATAGACGACCTTCATGACCAGGCGGTTCAGCAACCAGCCCGAGGCCCACATGAACAGGGAGGCCACGAAGTACATGGAGAGCACGATGAGGATATAGCGGCTGAGCAAGGGGAAGTCGATGCCCACGCCGGGGATGAGGTTCATCTTGGACATCATCTCGGCCAGGTCGTTCTGCCCGGAGGCGCGCAGCCCCTCAATGACCTGCTCCACCGGGACATTTGCGGGCATGTTCCCGCCAATGGCGCCGGCGAAGATCACGTCCATGGCCTGGCCCAGGATCTTCGGCGCGATCACCGAAAGCACCACGCCGGCCGCGGCCAGCAGCAGGACCACTGTCATGCCGAGTTTTTGCGGGGCCAGCAGCCCCACCAGGCGCTTGGCCGAGGGCCAGAAGTGCTTGGCCTTGCGGACCGGCACCGAGTCCCCGAACATGTCGGAGGCCCCGGCCGTGTCGAACTCGTCGATCTCGTCTTCTGGTTCCACGACCGCTGTCGTTTCCTTCTTGGTACGTTTTGCCATTTAGGCCACCTCCTCCACTGCCAGCTGGCTGGTCACGATTTCCTGGTAGGTTTCCGAGGATTCCAGGAGCTCCTCGTGCGTTCCGCGGGCCACGATCTCGCCGTGGTCAAGGACCAGGATCTGGTCGGCCCCGGTGATCGTGGAGATGCGCTGGGCGACGATGATGACCGCCGCATCCTTGGTGGGTTCCTTCAACGCGGTCCGCAGATGCGCATCGGTTGCCACGTCGAGTGCTGAGAAGGAATCGTCAAAGAGGTAGACCTCGGGTTTCGCGGCCAAGGCCCGGGCGATGCACAGGCGCTGGCGCTGTCCTCCGGAGACGTTGGTGCCGCCCTGGGAGATCTTCCCGTTGAGGCCGTCCTCGCGTGCCGCGACGAAGTCCTCGGCCTGCGCGGTGCGCAGGGCGTCCCACAGGTCCTCGTCGCTGGCGTGCTCGGCGCCGAAGCGCAGGTTGGAGGCGACGGTTCCGGAGAAGAGGTAGGGGCGCTGCGGGACGGTGGCCACCGAGGTGGAAATCTGCGCGCGGGTCAGCTTGGTGACCGGCACCCCGCCCACGAGCACCTGGCCTTCCTTCGCGTCGTAGAGCCGCGGGATCAGGTTCAGCAGCGTGGTCTTGCCCGAGCCGGTGGACCCGACGATGGCGGTGGTCTCGCCGCGGCGGGCGGTGAAGGAGATGTTGTTGAGCACTGGGGCCTCGGCACCCGGGTAGCCGAAGGTGACGTTGCGGAACTCGATGGTTCCCGGGGCGTCCATCTCGGCGACGTGCTCGTGCTGGTCGGTGAGGCTCGGGGCCATGGTGGTGACCTCGTCGATGCGCTCGGCGCAGACGATGGCGCGGGGAATCATCATGGCCATGAAGGTTCCCATCATCACCGCGATGAGGATCTGCAGGAGATACTGCAGGAATGCGGTCAGCGCACCGACCTGCATTTCGCCGGTCTCCACGCGGTGCCCGCCGAACCACAGCACGGAGGCGGTGGCGATGTGCAGGATCATGCCGATCAGCGGGAACATCAACACGAAGAGGTTGCCGACCTTCACGCCCACGCGGGTGAGCTTGGCGTTGGCCTCCTCGAAGCGCTCGGTCTCGTGGGGTTCGCGCACGAAGGCACGCACCACGCGGATGCCGGTGATCTGCTCGCGCAGCACCCCGTTGATTCCGTCGATGCGGTCCTGCATCTGGCGGAAGAGCGGCATCAGGAAGATGACCAGGACGCCGACGACCACGAGCAGGACGGGCACGGAGACCCAGACCAGCCAAGACAGGCCGACGTCTTCGCGCAGCGCCATGATGATGCCGCCGATGCACATGATGGGGGCCGAGACCATGAAATTCAGGCCCATCAGCACCAGCATTTGCACCTGCTGCACGTCATTGGTGCCGCGGGTGATCAGCGTTGCTGCACCAAACTTGTTCACATCCTGCGCGGAGAACGCGGTGACGGCGTCAAAGACGGAATGGCGCAGGTCCCGGCCGATGGCCATGGCGGTCCTCGCGCCGAAGTACACGGCGGCGATGGCCGTGAGCACCTGGACGAATGCGACGGCAAGCATCACGCCGCCGGTGCGCCAGATGAAGTCGGTGTCGCCCTTGACCACGCCGGTGTCGATGATGCGGGCGTTGAGGCTGGGCAGGAAGAGTGTGGCGATGGTGGTGGCGAGCTGGAAGAACAGCACGGCGGCAATCCACCACTTGTAGGGTTTCGAATGTCTAAGTATGAGCTTTAAGAGCATCAGGCAGTGTCCTCATGATTTTTTAGCCGCACGAATCCACCATGGTTTGGTGGCCCCGCGAGGGCGGCAACGCGGCATTTTTCAGCCAAGCATTGGTCACTCTACCCTCGATGCCCCACGGTTTGACCCTCCCTAAGACTGATTTTTTCCGGGGCCGTACATCGCAGGATGTGGGGGTGATTTGGCGACTGCAAACATCATGCCTTGCAGCGCACGGTTTTTCCCGATTCCCTTTCGGTGTCCATGCGAAAACCCTAGGCTGGAAACGACATCAACAATTTGCTTGATCGAATGGAGAATTTCATGTCCTTGCTTTCAACACCCTTGTCCTCCGGCGACCGCGCCCCGGGGTTCACCCTGGCCGATGCCCGAGGCAGGGAGGTCTCGCTGGGCGACTATGCGGGGAAGAACGTTGTCGTGTACTTCTACCCCAAGGCGGCAACGAAGGGCTGCACAACGGAGGCCTGCGATTTCAGGGACAACCTCAACTCGCTGCGGGCCGCCGGATACGAGGTCCTGGGCATTTCCCCGGACGAGGGCGATGCGCTGGCCTCGTTCGCCGAGGCCGAGTCGCTGAATTTCCCGTTGCTCTCGGATCCTGATTTTGCGGTGGCCGCCGCCTATGGTTCGTATGGGCAGAAAGAGGTCAGCGGCAAGAAGTTCTCCGGCACCCTGCGCAGCACCGTGGTGGTTGGCCCGGACGGCAAGGTTACTTTGGCCGAATACAACGTCTCCGCCGACGGCCATGTGGCCAGGCTGCGCGAGGAACTCGGGGTCTAGGAAGCCACCCGCGCACGGCTCCGCTGGCCTAGGCGCCGGCGCCAGGGCAGTTAAAGACGGCGGCACCGGCGCGGATCGTGTCCGCGCCGGTGCCGCCTCCGGCTTCCTACTCTGAGTCGGAAGCCCCGGTGACTGAGAACTCGTGGTTCCCCGTCGGGTCGGAGAGCGCGTCGGCGTTCGCCCGCGCGGCGGCGATGTCCCGGATGCGGCCGCGCGAGGCGTACCAGCCGATCATCAGCGCCGGGATGATGACGATGATCGAGGCAACGGTCCAGGTGCCCACCGGGGAGTCAAAGGCCATCAACACGATAACCGCCAGCAGGAAGGCGAGGGTCAGGTAGCCGGTGTAGGGCGCCCCGATCATCCGGAAGGCCGGACGCACCGCTCCCCCGCGCTTGGCCAGGCAGTAAAGGGCCAGCTGGCAGAGCACGATCATGCCCCAGGAGGCGATGATCCCCAGCGCCGCCATGTTCAACACGATCTCAAACGCCTCGGCCGGAACCACTGCATTGAGCACCACGCCCAGGCCCGCCACCGCTGCGGTCAGCGCGATGCCGCCATAGGGCACACCCTGCTTGTTCAGCTTGGCGGTGAAGCGCGGCGCGGATCCGGCAAGCGCCATCGAGCGCAGGATGCGCCCGGTGGAGTAGAGCCCGGCATTCAACGAAGACATCGCGGCGGTGAGCACCACCAGGTTCATGATCGAGTCCATGCCCGAAACGCCGATGGAACCGAAGAACGTCACGAACGGGGATTCGCCGGCCTTGTAGGCGGAGTAGGGCAGCAGCAGCGAGAGCAGCACCAGGGAGCCGACGTAGAAGACGGCGATGCGGATGATCACGGTGTTGATGGCCTTGGGCATGACCTTTTCGGGGTTCTGCGTTTCGCCCGCGGCGGTCCCGATCAGCTCGATCGAGGCGTAGGCGAACACGACTCCCTGCATCACCACAACCACCGGCAACAGTCCGTTGGGGAAGAACCCGCCGTTGTCGGCAATCAGGGAGAAGCCAACCTCGTGCCCGGCAACCGGGGTGCCGAAAATGACGAAGTACACGCCCACCGCCAGGAACCCGACCAGCGCGACGACCTTGATCAGCGCGAACCAGAACTCGAGTTCGCCGAAGACCTTCACCGAGACCAGGTTCAGGCCCAGCACGATCAGCAGCGCCGCAAGCGCCCACACCCACTGCGGGACCGAACCGATCCAGGGCACGTACTTGGCGAAGAAGTTCATGTACAGCGCGATCGCGGTGATGTCCACGATGGCCGTCATGGCCCAGTTGAGCCAGTACAGCCAGCCGGTCACGAACGCTGCCTTCTCGCCGAAGAACTCGCGGGCGTAGGAGACGAAGGAGCCCGAGGAGGGGCGGTGGACGACCAGTTCGCCCAGGGCACGCAGGATCAGGAACGCGAAGAACCCGCACACGGCGTAGCTGAACATCAGAGCCGGGCCGGCACCCGCCAGACGGCCGCCGGCGCCCATGAACAGCCCCGTGCCGATGGCCCCGCCAATGGCGATCATCTGGATCTGGCGGGATTTCAGGCCCTTGTGCATCCCCTTGTCCTCGGCGGTCAGGGCCGAGCCGGGGGTGTCAGGGCGGTGCGTGGTGCGGGTTTCTGGGATTTCACTAATCATGCGCAGGTGCCTCTCGGGGAGTGTCTAGGGCGTGCTCAAGGGTGGAACGGACGGGGGTGGAACGGATGGTGCTATTCGCTGAGGTTGGCCAGGCGCTCGGGGCGCAGCAGCTCGTTGAGCTGGGCCGCGGTGAGCAGCCCGTGCTCCAGGACCAGCTCGGCCACGCCGCGGCCGGTGGACAGGGCCTCGACAGCGATCTTGGTCGAGGCGGCATAGCCCAGCTGAACGGTCAGCGCGGTGACCAGGCCGATGGAGTTCTCCACCTGCGCCCGCAGCTTGTCCTCGTGCGCGGTGATGCCCACGATGCACTTGTCGGCCAGCGTGGTGCAGGCGGCCTCCAGGTGGCGCATCGACTTGGTCAGGCTGTGCACGATGATCGGCTCGAAGGCGTTGAGCTGCAACTACCCGGACTCGGCGGCCATCGTGATGGTCACGTCGTTGCCGATGACCTCGTAGGCCACCTGGTTCACGACCTCGGGGATCACCGGGTTGACCTTGCCGGGCATGATCGAGGAGCCGGACTGCACGGCGGGCAGGTCGATCTCGCCCAGCCCGGCGCGCGGGTCGGAGGAGAGCAGTCGCAGGTCGTTGCAGACCTTGGAGAGCTTGACCGCCACGCGCTTGAGCACCCCGGAGAGGTGGACGAAGGCGCCGACGTCGGCGGTGGCCTCGATCAGGTCGAACGCGGTCTCCAGCTTCAACCCGGAGATCGAAGCCAGGTGCGAGCAGGCCAGGGCCGAGTAGCCCACCGGCGCGTTCGGCTCGGTGCCGATGGCGGTGGCGCCCAGGTTGATCTCGTGGATCAGCAGCGTGGACTCGGCCAGGCGGGCACGGTCCTCGCCGAGGGTGACGGCGTAGGCGTTGAATTCCTGTCCCAGGGTCATCGGGACGGCGTCCTGCAGCTGGGTCCGGCCCATCTTGACCACGGTGCGGAACTCCACTGCCTTGGCGGCGAAGGCGGCGCCCAGGTGCTCCATGGCGGCGACCAGCGAGGTGGCGCCGAAGATCGTGGCCACGCGCACCGCGGTGGGGTACACGTCGTTGGTCGACTGGCTGAGGTTCACGTGGTCGTTGGGGTGCAGGTACCGGTACTCGCCCTTGGCGTGGCCCATCAGTTCCAGTGCCCGGTTGGCGATGACCTCGTTGGCGTTCATGTTCGAGGAGGTCCCGGCGCCGCCCTGGATCACGTCGACCACGAACTGCTCGTGGAGCTTCCCGGCGATGATTTCGCGGCAGGCCTCGATGATGGCTGCCGCGCGGGTTGCATCGAGCAGTCCCAGTTCCAGGTTGGCCTGGGCGGCGGCCTGCTTGACCATGGCCAGGGCCGTGACCAGGTGCGTGTTGGTGGACAGCGGCTGGCCGGTGATCTGGAAGTTTTCCACGGCGCGCAGCGTGTGCACGCCCCAATATGCCTCCGCGGGAATATCCCTGTCCCCGATCAGGTCGTGTTCGCTGCGGGTCGCGCGGGGGGCGGCAACCTGCAAGGTGGCGGTGGATTCGGACATGGCTCT
>NZ_JCAXDW010000014.1:0-115108 GCF_059759235.1 Paeniglutamicibacter sp. GQ140 | reverse complement strand
TTTTCCACCGAGGGGGCTTTCTGCGCGTTATCGAGGACCGTTCAGCCCGCTAGTCGGTATTGGTCCTGGCGGGATCGACATACACCGAGTATTCGCACAGTTCGTTATTGTCGGTCAAGTCGAAGGCGAGCTTGTCTGCATCTGTCCACCTCCGTCACGACGACGGGTGACAAACGAACCGTCCTCGAAGGTTATGTTTCAGCTAGAGGAGCCCTCCATCCGCGCGCTTAGTGACATACGATCCGTCGGCGTACACCTCTATCCGCGCGCCGTCACCGTCTTCCAAAATTGCCACCGGAACGAACTCTTCGTCCGTGTCATCCCATTCCATCGCCGCTCCCTCCGACTTGTGCGCACCATGATAATTGCCGCTTGCGCGTTGGAACAGGCAGACGACTCACGTGAGCCGTTTCGCGGATCATTGGCGCTCGGAGCTAAGATTCGAGGAGCACCGGGGGGTCCGGGCTATCGGGGGGGCTTGACGGCCTCAATACTTAAATGAGGTAAACGTGTCGGAACGTAGCTTGGCGAACCTTGAAGTTCGCGCAGCTGTTCGAAATCTAACTGAATTCATGGACAAGACAGAAGCCTCAGCTCGCTCCATAGACGGTCCTCCACGCGATGTAAAAGCCATCCATACAATTGCGATGTATCTTGATCGTCTAATCAGTAGTGAGGCCTTCTGGGATGCATTGGGCAGTTCCCAGCTTCCACTTCAAGACGCCGTGACACAACAACTATTGAGCCTCGGCAAGACGGCTGCCGCCATCATTCCTCGGGAAGAATACCTGATCGAGTTTCGGGAAATCTTCGTCCCTGGGCTTCAAGACCTTAATCAACTTCTTAGTGCTATGGTTCGCGAAGGCTCGGCGCGCCACAGAGCTATGCCGGGTGCAGTTCGTAGAGCTATCTCTGACCTAACAAGGGCAGTCAACCTCTATTCTCGGCCTTCGTCAGATGACGTGGTGGACTCAGAATTTGACCGATACGTGGAGAACTCCGTGAGCGAAACCGAACTCTTGCGCGCTCAACTCGAAACCAGTCAAACCGAACTGGACATTCACGCGGAACGCGCAAAGGCCGCCGAGATGCGAGCTGAGCAGCTCAGTTCCCATGTAAATCGACTTCACAAAGCCGTCTCCGACTTGGAGGCTAAAGTCATCGAGTATGCCGAAACAGAAGTGACCCTGAACAGCATGGTCGACCTAGCCCTTGATGAAAAAGCACTAATTACGAAAATTCGAGATGAAGTACAGACCCTCGCCGCCAGCGCCGCCGATAACGTAATGGCGGGAAATTACGAGAAGCTGGCTGAGGACCACGCTGAGAAGGAACTCTTCTTTCGAAATGCTGCATTGATACTCTTTGGTGTTTCTACCGTTGGAGCAGCTCTCATTGCTTGGAACGTAGGATGGTTTGGCACGACAGCCGCGGGAAGTTCACCGCTTGAGTTCTGGAGCAGTGTGGTCAAGAAGATGTTGGTAGCTGGCGGGCTCGCCGGAATTGGACTCTACTGCTCACGGTTAGCCAGCCACCACAGACGAATCGAAGTGTGGTCCAGAAGCCTTGGTGTTCAACTGAAAACCCTCGAATCTTATCTCGGGGGCATCAAGGATGAAACCCTCAAGGATTCGATACGCGAGAAGTTCGCCGGACTGACATTCGGCGGACCGCCCCAGCTCCAAACTACGAGCAGGGGTGTTCAGGCCAATGATGCCAAAGCAATCACAGAAATAGCCACAGCCGTTACCACGGCCTTGCGGCCCTAACGTCAAAGAGCATGGGGCCATATCGGCTACCTAAAAGAGGGTTTCCGCTTCAAAGCCAGGCCGAGTCTCGCCAATAATCCTGATGTTGTTCGGCGCATAGAGCCAGTAAACGTTTCCCTCTCGTTCTAGTCGCCCGGATATTTGTATCCTGCGATCAGATCGGTGGGCCTCCAGTGCAACAGCATACTGCTCAGCGTTCAATCGCACGCGAGCCCTGTTGACGTAGCTTCCGGGGTCCGTATGGAGCCGAATTACACGGTCCTCGGAGCTAGCTACGTGGCTCAGAACAACAACATCGCCGGAAAGAGTAACGTCTGTAGGCTCATAGGCCTGCGAGAAACGGACCGCGACTTTATCCAGGATCGGCGCTTCAACCGCTTTGAACACGAACTCATGTTGAGCTCGCTGCCGTGAGGGCTCGCCGCGGATTACCTCGATTGCTGCGTCTCCGTCCCGTGCAGTCTCTCCAAGGGCTTTGACAAATTCATAGGACAATCCGAGCGGCACGGCTTCAACAAATACATCCAAATTAGGCCGCGTCCGGTATTGGTCAAGGCACTCCCGTGCCAGCTCAAGACCGTGTTCGAAAGTGTCCATGATTTCCCGTCCGCTTGCCGTCTGTATCTGATTCGGCGCAGCGGTGTGGGCATTATCTTCAGACGTCTTGGAAAGATGGAACCTCTTATCAGATGGGGTATGCGCCGTGATGATAAAACTCCCGACAGCGGTCTGACCCATCAAGCATTCTTCCATGAAACGCTTCGCCAGAAACGCGCTGGAGTTACCGTGGTACATCTTAGGTTCACGAGTGGACTTCGCCGATGCTAGTAACATGCCACGCGCTGACGCATACAAAGTTTCGCCCTGGTCCCAGGGAATTAGGCCCGCGGCGACGCTCGTTTGTTTCTGCCAGTGTGTCTTTTCGAGGGCGGCTGCCTCACTAATTTTCAAAAGCTCGAAGTAGCGACTTGCTTCGCCTCCCAGACGTGCAGACACTTCCTGTGTTGCCACATTCAGTAGCCTTGCAAAATCCGCACGCGCCGGGTCCCGCGGCAGGACAATTTCATTCTGACCGTCCGCGGCCGCCCACACGTCAAATAGTCCAGGCATCCCTCCGACACGGTGCCAGTCGAAATGATCCAACAATGTCGCCATCAAGTCGACTTGATTCTGATCAACTTTCATGGCTTTCCGCCTTGCCCTATTCGTTCCATGATTCCGCAAAGTGCAACGTCATCGAAAATATTCGACAGTGGCGCTCGAAAACTCGGTCTTGCTGCGCTACTCACTGCTGCACCAGACAGGTTCACCCAGTACGAACAGTGTCGAACAGTGAGAAAATCACGACTTGCCGCTATCCAATCAGATTGTTCCTCCGGAAGCGACATAACAACTGCAATTTGATGCACAGTCTTGTTCGGGCTCCGGAACTCGTTGTAGCGGTCCTGGCGCATGTTTGAGGTTATGTAATCGGGCCCGTCCAGGGCGAACTGTGTCGTAGATTTCAGTTGAACGGCTAAGTACGCTGTTCGGCCCTGCAAATGACTCGATGAACGGTGACTAAGTAAAATGTCGACGCCTTCATCAACTTCAGGGTTTCCGGCAATTACGCACCCCGCTGCTGCAGCCACAGCGCGAAGGTATCCGATTTGGAATGCTTCCATATGGTTCGTTAGTCGTTCAGGCGACCCGCGTAGAACGTGTGCCCCTACGCTCATGAATTTTCCCCCTGCATGAAGCAATCGTAACCTCAGCTATGCAAAAAAGTTGCCCTAACTACAGTCAGTTTCATCCGAGGAGAGACGCGCCCTCCAGCTTTCAGGACGTATGACCAAGGCATCTTAGGCTCAGCTTGAATTCAATGCCGACAATGGGCCTTTGACACCCGCTCGCTGGCCACGGTGATGGCGTCGACGAAGCGTGTCATCGCCGTGAGCTGGATCCGGTCGGACATGTCAGCAAGTGCCCCGGCCAGGGTCGAACCGGCGCGGACGTGGGCAAGCGTGAGCGCGAATTCCTCGCTCAGTGCGCCCCGGGAGGTGCGGGCCACCCGCTCGATCGACCCCACCGTGCTTTCCCCCGCGGCCACCGCCAGCGCCATGAGCTCGGCGATCGTGGGGAACTGATTCAGTATCCGCTTGCTGCGCCGGGTGGTCTGCTCCCCCAGATACCAGTCACGCAGCAGGTAGCCACCCACCGCGCAAAAGACCAGGACCACCAGCGCCAACATAGGGTTGAAGCGCCCGGCCACGATGTTCAGGCCGATCAGGGCGGCGCCGAGCAATGTCAGCCCGGCCGACCACAAGAGCTGCTGCGCCCGGAAATCCAGCACGCCGATCCGCAGTCCGGCCCGCGCAAGGCGCCGCGCCAGCGCCTCGTTGCTAGGATTCAGTCGCTGTGACATCCGGGCCACGTCGGCCAGGGCCGGGCCGACGATGCGACCGAGCGGCCCGAAGGGGGTTTGCGCCGCGAGCGGCTCGACGAGGATCCGGGAACCGTTCCTGCCTGCCCGCAGGTGCGGGGCCACGCGTTGGGCGAAGGTCACCGGGCGCATCGCCGGGATGCGGACGAGCACGAGCCATAGCCCGCTGCCCAGGCACAGCCCCAACACCAGGGACAGGATCGTGGTGGTGCTCATCGAAATACCCGTTCTTCCTCGGGCAGGCGTCCGATGCGCATCATTGCCCGATAGCAAATGAACGACACCACCAGTCCCCCGACGAGCACCAGCATCCCGGTGACCGTCGAGTAGGCGTAGACGGCCGCGGGCTGGCTGGCCAGGAGCAGCAGGATGACCCACGGGGCGGCGATGGCCAGCCGGGCCGCCGACACCGTCCAGGACTGCCGGGCCTCGAGTTCCCCGCGCGTGCGGGCCGAATCGCGCAGGAAGGAGCTGAGAGTGCCGAGCATTTCCCCCAGGTCGGTGCCCCCGACCTCGCGGGTGATGCGCAGCGCCTCGACGATCTTGTCGGCTACCGGGTCGGCCAGGCGCGCCGCGAGGCGCTCGAGGGAGTCGTTGAAGCGAGCGGTCGCCCGGTAGTCCAGCCCGAAGTCGGTAAAGGCCGGGCGCAGCGCTTCCGGCCCCTGCTGGCCCAGCTGGGTCAACGCCTCCGGCAGCGACATCCCTGCCCGGATCGCCGAGCGCAGGTGGTCGACGACGTCTGGCCACTGCTCGCGCAGGTTCGCCGCGCGCTTGGTGGCCTGGTGCGCCACGAGCACCCACGGAGCACCTGTCCCGAACCCGGCGAAGGTCAGCGCAATCAACGGCGCGCCTGTAAGGATTAGGACGATCAGCCCGACGATGACACCGGCGGTGATCGAGGCGGAAATGAATCCTCCCCGGGTGACCTTGTCCAGGCCCGCACGCAGCAACAGGATTTCGATCCGCCCGTTGGCGGCCCGGTTTCCCGCCCCCGCCACCGCGGTGAAGGAACGGTAGACCAGCAACAGACCGAAGCCGAGGGTCAGACCCAGGAAAATGCTCATGCCACCAGCCGCCCCAGCTCCGCGACGTCGATGCCGGCGTCGAGCAACTTTGGGTGCGCCAGGTCGGCGGCGGGCTGAAGTTCAAGCACTCCTTCGACGTGTTCAAACAGCGTCGTGGTCTCGATCGCACCGTTTTCCACGCGGCGCCCCAGCGCCATGATCTCCCCGACGAAGCGCCTACCCGCGGCATCGCGCCGGCAATGGACCACCAGGTCGATGCACGCGGCGACGGTTGGAACCACGAAGGCCGAGGAAATGTTTTCCCCGGCCAGCAGCGGCAGCGTGCAGATCTTCGTCAGCGCGTCGTGCGCCGAGTTGGCGTGGACCGTTGCCAGCCCGGGGATTCCGGCGTTCAGGGCGATCAGCATGTCCAGGGATTCGGCCTCCCGCACCTCTCCGATGATCAGGCGGTCCGGGCGCATGCGCAGTGCCTCCTTGACCAGCCGCCGCATGTTGATCTCGCCGTGCCCCTCCAGGTTCTGTTGCCGGGTCTGCAGGCCCACCACGTCGCGCAGGTTGATCTTGAGTTCGAAGATTTCCTCGATGGTGACCACGCGCTCGCGACTGCCGATCGAGGAGGCCAGGCAGTTGAGCATCGTCGTCTTCCCCGCCTGGGTGGCGCCTGAAACCAGCACGTTCAGCCCGGCGCCGACCGCGGTGTCCAGGTACAGCGCCGCCTGCCGGGACATCGAGCCGAGCTCCACCAAGTGGTCGAGCCGGGTGGCCCGCGCAATGAACTTGCGGATGTTCACGGCCCAGTGCCTGCGGGTGATGTCGGGGATGACCACGTGGAGTCGCGAGCCGTCGGGCAGCTGGCAGTCAACGAACGGCTGGGAAAGGTCAAGGCGCCGCCCGGACGACTTGAGCATGCGCTCGACAAGTGCCGGGATCTCGGCCTCGGGGAGCCTGATTGAGGTTAGTTCCGAGGTTCCTCCGCGGGCAGCAAAAACTTCGTTCGGGCCATTGATCCAGATTTCCTCGACGTCGGGGTCATCGATCAGCGGTTGAAGTGCGCCGAGTCCGGCTACTGCATCCATGACCCTGCGTCGGGCGATGCCCAATTCCCCCAGTGCCGGCAGAACCCCGAGCAGGGATCGTTCATCGTAGTCGCGGACGACCTCGTCAACCAGCCGCCGGACCTCGCCCACCTGCGTGGTCGGGTCAAGCCCGTGCCTGCGGATGAGTTCGCGTACCTCATCCTCGACTATCGCCAGTCCGTCAGCCATCGTGCTTCCCTACCGTGAACCGCGCCCGGTGGTCACCGGGTGAGGCGCCGTTCGCCAAGGCATGCGGGGAGGCGATGCTGGGGGTGGCCTTGCGGCGCGCCCCCGGATGGCTCGTGAGCGGCGATATCCAGTTAGTTGCTTGACGCAATACCGCGACCATACCCGCGCGCCGGGCATGCTTCAAGGTTCCTGCCAAATATGTGGATAAACGGCCAGGGCCCGCACCCGTTCCGTCCACAGCCGGGCACGGAACCGGCGCCGGTGCGCCGCCGGAAACCCTAGATTGGGAGCGGATCCGGGGTACGCCGGGGACCCCGGCAGCCGGTGATGGCCGGAGCGCTCCGGCACAGGCGCAACTACCAACGTCGGCAGTAATAAGGCGGTGCACGTGGCAGGGAAACTCTTCATCCGGCTGTCCTCCCCGGCCCTTGCCCAACCGGTGCTCCTGGAGCTGTCAGGCGCCGAGGAGATCGGAGGGGCACGGCTGGCCACTGCACTGGCCCACCATTGGCCGGGTATTGTCTGGCATCTGGCCGGGCGGGCTCTCGAGGACGTGGCCCGGCTGCCTGCCAAGGGCAGGCTATTGCTTTGCGATTCACCGGTGGATCCGGACCCGCACGACCGCCGGGTCGGCGGCAACGATCCCGCCATGCTCGTGGTGATGCGCGGTCCGGATCCCGGCGGGATGCTGTCGCTGCGCCGCGGCGTCTACGCGCTGGGTCGCGGCGACGTCGATTTGTCCGTCGGTGATCTGGGGCTCTCTCGCCGACACGCCCTGCTGCGGGTGACCGACACCTCCATCGTGCTCAGTGACGAGGGATCGGCCAACGGGGTGTGGTTCGCCCAGACGCCGATCCTCGAACGGCGCCTGCTCATCGGGGATACCTTCAGCGCAGGGGAAAGCTGCTTTGCGGTGCTTCCGGCACGCGGGCTGGTTCCGGGCCCGGCACGGTGGCCATTGGATCCGGTCCCGATTGCCGAGGAGGAACCGGGAAGCCGGCTGGCGATGTTGCTGGTCGGGGCCCTTGCGCCGCTGGGCTTGGGCCTGGGACTGTTCCTGATGACGCGCAGCGTGTTCTTCCTGGCCTTCTCCGCGATTTCGCTTCTCACCGGCGGGTTGCCCGCCCTGCTGGTCCTTCGGGCCAAATCCCGTTTCCGACGTGCCTGGGCCCGTGCCACGGCGGAAGATGCGAAACGGCGCGAGGACCTCGCCCCGCCCCTGGGCGCGGTGTCGGCCGGGCTGGCCGACGGTGTTGCAGTGAATGGGGAGGGATTCCCTGCGCTGGTCATCGGGCATGCCCGCCTTGCGGCATGGCTACGCACCGGTCCGGGCGCCGATCCGCCAGTCCCAAGGCCCGTGGGCCGAACCAACCACGAGGCCGCCGAACGTCGCATCGGCAGGCGGCGCAATGGGAAGCCATCAAGTGCCCGCGGCACCGGTTCCGACGGGCGGCCCACGGAGCCCGTGGACCTGGGGATCTTGCCCGACTCCCCGGTTCAGGTGCTCCTGCACGCCGGGGCCAACGTGTGGTTCCAGGGGCAGGAGTCCAGTTGGGGCCCGGTGCTGCGTGGCGTCCTGGTTCGATGGCTGCCGCTGCTGGGTGCGGGCTCGCTGCAGGTCGTGGTGCTGGGGCAGGCCGGATTCCTGCCGGCCGAATTCGCGATGCTTCCGGGAGTCGCGGTGCAGCCAGGTGACGCGCCGCTGGACTCCTTCACGCGCCCGACGGTCGTACTGTGCACCGAGCCGGGTGCGAGACGGCAGGCCCACCCGGCGCCGCAGGGATCCGCTGACGCAGGCTTGGCCGTGTGGTTCCACTGCGGCGGCCCGGCCCCGGCCGGCGATGGAACCGAGGTGCACATCGACTGCCAATCCCGCCGTCTGGTCCTGCAGCCTTCGGGCCGGGAGCAAAATCCATGGCTGCAGCCTGCACCACCTGCCCGCGACAATCCGCGGCGTGGCGCCACGCGCGCGGCGGGCAGGACTTCAACGCGGGGAGGCGCGTCGACGGAGTACCCGGTGCCGGCGGGCCGCCCCGGGCGGGGCGGATCCCCGGGAAACGGGGGCCGCGACCATGACCTTCCCGTGGCCCTGGAAGGGATCGGATTCGAGACCTTGGCGCGCGCTGTCCGGCGGCTGTTGCCGATGGAAACCGCAGCGGCGGATCCCGGCCGGGATCCGCTCCTCTCAGGCACGCCGCGCACAGTCCCCCGCACCGATGCCGTCATTGGCGACACAGCCGAGGGACGGCTGCGCCTGGATCTCGATGCGGACGGGCCGCACCTGCTGGTCGCCGGAACCACCGGCTCGGGAAAATCCGAGTTGCTCCGTTCCCTGGTGCTGGGATTGGCCGCGGGAACCGGACCGGATGCGCTGGCGTTCATGCTCGTCGACTTCAAGGGCGGTGCGACGCTGGCCCCGCTGTGCGGGCTGCCCCACGTCCAGAATTTCGTTTCCGACCTCGATGCCGCCGCCGGGGAACGGATCCTGGACCTGCTGGGGCACGAACTGCATCGGCGCGAGGCCTTCCTGTCGGACCATTCGGCCACCGACCACCGCGACTACCTGCGCTCACGCACCGCCACCGATCCGCCGCTGCCCAGGCTCGTGGTGCTGATCGATGAATTCCGCGTCTTTGCCACCGAGCTTCCCGAGGCGCTGGAGAAGGTGGTCCGCATCGCCACCGTTGGCCGTTCGCTGGGGATCCATCTGGTACTCAGCACGCAGCGGCCGGCCGGGACGATCAGCGCGCCGCTGCGTGCCAACATCGGATCGGTCATCGCGCTGCGCACCATCGGCGAATCGGAGTCCAACGACCTGATCGGCTCGGCCGCGGCGGCCCGGCTGGACGCGTCGACGCCGGGCATGGCGTATTTTCGGCGCGGCGGCGAAACCCCGGTGAAGTTCCGCGCCCGCGTCAACGCCCGCCCCAGCATCCCTGCCCGCCTGCGGGGATTCGGTGCAAGCCTGGGCGGTGTGCTGTTCGGCGAGGATTTGCCGGCCGATGGACATTCCGCGGCAGCCCCAGACGCTGCGTCAGGAGAAGACGCCGGGCAGGCCGGGATCGATGGGGAATTGGCCGCGCAGGTGGACTGCATCCGCGACCGGCAGCGCGACATCGAACCCGCCCCGAACCCGTTTTCCGCGGCGCTCCCGCAACGCCTTCCCGCCATCCCGCGTTCGGTGCTCCGGCAGGTGCCGGGGGAACAGGGCGTGGTCGGGATGCTGGATCGCCCGCACCTGCCGCAGGCCTGCCCCCTGGTCTTCGACCCCCAGGCCACGGCCCGGCTCATGGTCTGCGGGCTGCCGGGCTCCGGCATCGAGCAGGTGCCCGAGCTGCTGGTCCACGCCGTGAACCGCGGGGCATTCCGGATGCCGGCCCTGGTGCTGGACGGCAACGGGACCTTGGGAGCGCTGCGCGGCAATCCGGCGGTGTCCGGCTACTTCGGTCCCGGTGACCCATGGCGCATCACCGAGCTGATGCTACAGCTCGGGGACCCCGGGTGCGTCCAGCCGCTGCTCCTGGTGGTGTGCGGGCTCGGCGGGTGGGCCCAGGCGCTGGACGGCAACGCGTTTCTGGGCCTCGAGGCGTTGCTTGCAGGTTTTGCCCGCACGGCACCTGGGCTGGGACGCGCCTTGGTGGTGTGCGGGGACCGGGACCTGACAAGTTCGCGGGCGGCTTCGCTGTGCGAGACCCGATGGTTTTTTCCGCGCGGAGCCGGCCCGGAGGTGCTCATGGGGTGGCCACAGCTGCGCAAGGTCTCCTCCCACGTGGGCAGGGGCGTTCTGCTGGCACCCGACGGCCCCTCGCGCGGCACCGAATTCCAGTTGCTCGACGGTGCAGAGTCCATGCCGCTGCCTCCCGGGCCTGTGGCCGAGAACTGGTTGCGCTCGCTGCCGCTGCCCAAGGTCTTGTCTTCGGAGGACCTGGCAACCGGTGACTCAGTGCCGGTGGAGGGGCACCGTGGTGCCCCGGGGATGCCGCCAGCATTGGCAGTCGGGGTCTGTGGCCCGGACAACCGGACCTTCCTGTGGTCCCCCGGCCCCTGCGGGTTGGTCATTGGGCACGAAGGGGCAGGCAAGAGGACGCTCTTGGAGCACCTCGCCGCGCTGGAAGGTCCGGGGACGGGGCACACTGTGCTTCTGGGTCTGGACGACGAGTTGCCGACACAGGCCGAGGAATTCCTCGTACGGCACCCGCTGGCGGCGCGCGTGCTGGTGGACCGAGCCGACCTGCGCGCCGCCCAGGCCACACGGGCCGCCGAGGTACTACTGGGCGCCCGTCTCCAGGTGATCCTCAGCGCCGAACCGGCCGCCCGCCTGCTTTTTGAACTGGGACTCTCGGCTGTGCTGCGGGACCAGCGCTCGTTCCTGGTGCTCGACCCGCAATTCGGTGCGGATGCCGATCCCAGCGGGTTCAGGCTCCCTGCCTCCGCCACGAGCGTGCGCGGACGTGCCGTGGCCATGGATCGCGGAACGATCCGACAGATCCAGTGCGTGAACATCACACGCTAATCCAACCGTGTTGGGCCGTTCCGTCCCTGGATTGCGTCGCGGGTCAGCTCTCGGGCGGTGCGTCCGGTGCCGGGCGATCGCCCAGGAACGCGGTGGTGCGGGGGTCGAAGAGCAGCACGACGACGAGCGCCGCGGGAACCAGCCACAGCCACGCCATCAGCGCATCGCCACTTTGGAAGTAGGGAATGGCCAGGATGATCTGGAAGACCTGCCACATCAGGGCGGCCGCCCGCGTCCAGGCCCGTGCCCTGAAGAAGTGGTGCGCCACCAACAGTTGCCAGGCACCTGCGGCGGCGATCAACACGAGCATGAAGATGCGCGCCCCCATGCCCAAGGCGCCGGCCTGGCCCAGCGCCATGGCATAGGTCAGTGCGTAGAAGAGGACGGCGAGTCCTTCAAGGACCAGAAGCCCCGAAATGAGCAGCACCGAGATTGGTCGGCGTTGGACCGCGGGGCGGACGGGCTTTGACGCTGGCTGGTTCATCACGACACAAATCTAGTACGGGCACCATCCCTGAGGCGAAAGCGGAGGCATGGTCCGGTGTGACAAATGACCATACAACGAGCCAAAAAATACCCTTGTCACGGCCGGGGAAACCTGTTAGCCGGAGTCAAAATTCGGGCGCTTGTGACCAAGCACTCAAGGATGCGGAGGTATTTGCAACACAGGACTCTTGTTTACGTGAACGTAACATGAAAACCTTGTTAGGCAGTCGTTCGGGTATGGCAATTTTCCCGCCGGACTGCTTTTGCCCCGGCTTTTATGCTGGGCGATCCCCCTCACTTTTCCTACACCCAAGGAGCATCAACAAGCATGGATTGGCGTAGCCGCGCGGCCTGTCTGGACAAGGACCCGGAACTTTTCTTCCCGGTAGGAAACACCGGACCGGCCCTGCTCCAGATTGAAGAAGCCAAGAGTGTCTGCCGGCGGTGCCCCGTCGTGGACACCTGCTTGGCCTGGGCCATCGAATCCGGCCAGGATGCAGGTGTTTGGGGCGGCATGAGCGAAGACGAGCGCCGGGCGCTCAAGCGCCGGGCAGCACGGGCTCGTCGAGCCTCCTAGGTAGATCGGTGCCTTACCGCACCTCGAGGTGAGGGGTCGGTTCCACGGGAACCGGCCCCTCACCTGTATTTTGGCTTCAAGCCGGGCAACACGGGCAGCGCAAGAACCTCACGGTCCCCGTGTTGCGGACTCCACCCATCCCCCAACCACTGGTTACGATCGATAAGTGACAGAGCCACACACCGACCCCCGCATAGGCACGACGCTTGATGAACGCTATCGGCTCGATGCCCGCATCGCCGACGGCGGCATGTCCACCGTGTACCGCGCCATGGACGTGAGGCTGCACCGCACCGTCGCCGTGAAGATCCTGCATGCGCACCTGGCCTCGGACCCGGTCGTCCTGGAGCGATTCGCCTCCGAGGCGATCATCGCTGCCGGGCTCACCCACGACAACATCGTGGGGATCCGCGACCACCATGTCTCGGGCACCACCGCCTATCTGGTGATGGAATTCGTGCGCGGGCTGAACCTGCGCGAGTCCCTCGCGGAGCGCGGCCGCTACACCCCGCGCCAGGCGCTGGTGGTGCTGCAGGCCATTTGCACCGGGCTATCGGTGGCGCACGAGGAAGGCATCGTGCACCGCGACATGAAGCCGGCCAACGTGCTGATTTCCGACGAGGGCCGTATCAAGGTCGCCGACTTCGGGCTGGCCCGGGCAGCTTCGGCTCACACCAATGCCACCAACTTCTTCGGCACCGCCGCGTACATCTCCCCCGAGCTGGCCAAGGGCGAACCGTCCGATGAGCGCAGTGACATCTACGCCGTCGGGATCATCGCCTACGAACTGCTCACCGGGCGCCAGCCCTTCACCGCCGAGAGCGCCTACGGGCTGGCCTTCAAGCACATCAACGACGATGTCCCGCCACCGTCCGCGCTCGTGCCCGGGCTCTCCCCGGAGCTCGACGAGCTGGTGTCATATTGCACCAACAAGGATCCGGAGGATCGGCCGCAGAACGCATCGTTCCTGCTCAGCGACCTGAAGCAGATCCACGATTCGCTCTCCAAGGACCAGCTCGATCTGGGCTCCGAAACCCTGGGTGGGCTCAAGGACCTGATTCCGCCGGCAACCACCGCCCACACCACCGTGCACGACCGTCTGGCCCTCGCGCAGGAGTACCGTGATTCGGCCGCGGCCGGACGAGCCTCCGGCGACACCACGGTGGCACTGCCCCCAGGGTCCGGCGACGGGGACCTTCCCTCGACCGAGGATCCCACGCGGGCCCTGGGACTTGATGAGCAAAGCACCACCGTGCTGGGGGCCGGTCCGGACCACACCCAGGTTCTGTCGGGCGCCTCCGATGCCGCCGTGCAAGCGGACAGCGGCCACACCCAGGCACTGCAGGTGCAGCCCCAGCGGCCTGTCTCCGCAAGGCAGGCCAAGAAAACTGCCAAGGCGGCCGAGCTTGCCTGGCGCAGGGACGCGCAAATACCGACCCGGCAGTTGGCCCCCAAGTCCCCGGCCCGGCGCAAGTGGCTCATCGGGATCCTGCTGACCCTGTTGGCTGCACTCGTTGCGGCCGTCAGCATCTTCTTCGGCATGGGGCCCGGAGCCCCGTTCACCATCCCCACGCTGACCGGCGTCCATGGCAGCGAGGCGGTGCAGCGGCTGGCGGCCACCGGCGTGCAGGCCGGCACCCGCGAGGTATTCGACGAAAAACTTGAGCGCGGCCTCGTGGTTGGAAGTGAACCCGCCGCAGGGGAAACGATCCGCCGATTTCAAGGTCTCCAACTTCTTGTTTCCAAGGGTCCCGAACTCTTCTCCGTCCCGAACCTGACCGGCCGCACGCAGGCCGCGGCGGAAAAGGACCTGAAGGCCGCGAACCTGGCCACCGGCAAGGTCACGAAGAAGTACTCCGAGGAAGTCGACGAGGGCGTGGTGCTGGGCCATGACCCGGAGACCGGGAAAAAACTTCGGCGCGGCAGCAAGATCGCACTTGTCGTGTCCCGGGGGCCCGCTCCGGTGGATGTTCCCTCGCTGGCCGGGCTCACCGCCAAGCAGGCGGAGGACGAATTGAAGCAGGCCGGGCTGAAGGGCAAGTCCTCCGGCAAGGAATACAGCACCACGGTTCCCTCCGGGCAGGTCATGTCCCAGACGCCTGCCGGCGGGCAGGCCGAGCGCGGCACAACGGTTCAATACGTCGTCTCGCGCGGTCCACGGATGGTCAAGGTGCCCAACATGCAGGGCAAGCAGCTCGATGAGGCCCTCCGGGAACTGGACTCCCTGGGCTTCGAGGTAGAGGTCGAGGAGTTCCTCGGCGGCTTCTTCGGGACCGTGCGTTCGCAGAGCCCGGCCGGCGGCAGTGCGCCCGAGGGTTCGACGATCAGGCTGGTCGTGGTCTAGCACCGGGCCCGGCCGGCCGTGCTCCGGGAATCATGCCGGTCCATGGCAGGGGCAACGCCCGCAGAAAACGGCAACGGCCGGGTTCCATCCCCTGTGTCTCAGGGGAAGGAACCCGGCCGTTGCCTTGTGGCCGGTCGGCAGGCGTGGCTAGCCGCGGACCCCGCGCTTGGCCAGGGCGCCGGAGACCAGGAAGGCCATTTCCAGGGACTGCTTGTGGTTCAGGCGCGGGTCGCAGACCGATTCGTACAGGTCGTCGAACTGTTCCTGGCGGATCGGGTCGGCGCCTCCCAGGCACTCGGCCACGTCGTCGCCGGTCATTTCCACATGCAGGCCGCCCGGGAAGGTGCCCAGCGAGTCGTGGACCTCGAAGAAGCCGCGGACCTCGTCCATGACGTCGTCGAACTTGCGGGTCTTGTAGCCGTTTTCGCTGGTCACGGTGTTGCCGTGCATCGGGTCGGTGACCCAGAGGACCTGGGCTCCGGAGGCGGTGACCTTTTCGACCAGGTTCGGCAGCTTCTCACGGATGTTCTTCGCGCCCATGCGGGTGATGAAGGTCAGGCGGCCCGGCTCGCGGTTCGGGTCAAGCTTCTCGATGAGCGCCAGGGCGTCCTCCGGCGAGGTGCTCGGGCCGAGCTTGACGCCGATCGGGTTGCGCACCCGGGAAAGGAAGTCGACGTGCGCGCCGTCGAGCTGGCGGGTGCGCTCACCGATCCACAGGAAGTGGCCGGAGGTGTCGTAGGGCAGCTCGGTGCGCGAGTCGGTGCGGGTCAGCGCACGCTCGTAGTCAAGCAGCAGGGCCTCGTGGGAGGCGAAGAACTCGGTGCGCTTGAGCGCCTCGAAGTCGGCGCCGCAGGCGGACATGAAGCGCACGGCGCGGTCGATCTCGCCGGCAAGCTGCTCGTAGGCGGTGTGCGCCGGGTTGGCCATGAAGCCGGCGTTCCAGGAGTGCACGGAGCGCAGGTCGGCAAAGCCGCCCTGGGTGAACGCGCGGATCAGGTTCAGCGTGGCCGAGGAGGTGTTGTAGGCCTCCACCATGCGGCGCGGGTCGTGGGCGCGGGATTCGGGGGTGAACTCGTAGCCGTTGACGATGTCGCCGCGGAATGCCGGCAGGGTCACCCCGTCGCGGGTCTCGTCGTTGGAGGAACGCGGCTTGGCGAACTGCCCGGCCATGCGCCCCATCTTGATGACCGGCATCGAGGCGCCGTAGGTCAGCACGACCGCCATCTGCAGGATGGTCTTCACGCGGGCGGAGATCTTGTCGGCGGTCGCCCCGTCGAAGGTCTCGGCGCAGTCGCCGCCCTGCAACAGGAAGGCCCGCCCCTGGGCCGCCTCGGCCAGCCGCTCGCGCAGCACATCGACCTCCCCGGCAAAGACCAGCGGGGGCCGGGAACCGAGCTCGGACACCGACTTGGCATAGTGCGGGTGCTCGCTCCACGTCGGCTGCTGGGCGATGGGCAGGGTGCGCCAAATGTCCAGTGCGGGGTCGGCGGCGGGACCGGCCGGTGAACGTCCGGGCATTGAGGAAGTCGAAGATAGCTGAGTCACCCTCTAAGGGTAAACCGCTGCGGGGCCCGCCGGGGATTCCCGACGTAATCCGCGGTCGCATCGGGTTCACAGTGCGCCGGGGCCCGGGGGCGGAACCGGCTACTTCGGGTGTTTCCCTGCCTCGCGGCGCTCGGCATCCAGCTGCGCCTTGACGGTGGCGGCGTAGGTGTCGGCGTATTCCTGCCCGGAGAGCCGCATGATCGCGTACATGATCTCGTCGACCACCGAGCGCTGCACGAAGCGGTCCTCGCTCATCCCCGCGTAGCGGGAGAAATCGAGCGGTTCGCCGATGATCATGCCCACGCGGCGGATGTTCGGGAGGCGCTTGCCGATGGGCTGGACCTTGTCGGTGCCGATCATGGCGATCGGGATGACCGGCACCCCGGCTTCCAGGGCCAGCTTGGCGACCCCGAGCTTGCCGCGGTACAGGCGCCCGTCCGGGCTGCGGGTGCCCTCGGGGTAGATGCCCAGCAAGCTTCCGTCCGCCAACGCCTGGGCGCCCGCCCCCAGGGAGTGCGCGCTGGCCGCCCCGCCGGAGCGGTCCATCGGGATCTGGTTGATCATGCGGAAGAACCAGGCGGTGATCCGTCCCTTGGGGCCCTTGCCGGTGAAGTAGTCCATCTTCGCCAGGAAGATCACCGGGCGGCTCACGGCCACCGGCAGGAAGATCGAGTCGGAGACCGAGAGGTGGTTGCTGGCCAGGATCGCGCCGCCCGATTCGGGAATGTTTTCCAGCCCCTTGACCCAGGGGCGGAACAACACGTTGACGAGCGGCCCGACGATGAACCTCTTCATGAATTGGTAGAACATGCTTGAAGTGCCTTCCGGGCCGAGGATGCTGCGGGCTTCCACCGAGTCCAGCGCGTGCGGTGCCCGGAACGTGCCCGGAGACCTGGTGTTGATCACCTGGTTCTCAGTTAGGCTCTAACTGTAGGCAAAACTACGCCATCGGTCATACTCGGCGCGACGCGGTGCAGGTGGGATCCGTCGCCCCGTTCCCCTCACGATCCACGCAGGAGCACGCACCCCCATGCCAGAGACACCCACGGCCACCGACCCCAACGCACCGTTCCACCACGCCGGGAGCAACGGCGCGGCGGTCCTGGTGCTCCACGGCTTCACCGCCGGCCCCGCCGGGCTGCTGCCCTGGGCCCGGGCCTTCGCCGGGGCCGGATACACCGTCAGCCTGCCGCTTTTGCCCGGACACGGCACGCGTTGGCAGGACCTGGCTGCCACGAAGCACACCGAGATCATCGATGCGGTGCGCCGCGAGCATGCGGCTCTGGCGGCCACCCACTCGCGCGTCTTCGTCGCCGGGCTCTCCATGGGCGGCGCGCTGGCCCTGCATCTGGCCTCGACGCACGCAGTGGCGGGGCTCGCGCTGGTCAACCCGGGGCTGACCCTGGCCTCGCCGCTGGCTCCGTTCACCGGGGTGCTGCGCCACCTGTCCCCGACCGTCGCGGCGATCGCCAACGACATCGCCAAGCCCGGGGGCGACGAGCACGCCTACGACCGCACGCCGGTGGCCGGGGTGCACGAGCTGCGCAAGCTCTTCCGGGACACCATCAGGCGGCTGCCGCAGGTCACGGCCCCGGTCGTGGTGTTCCGCTCGGACACCGACCACGTGGTGCCCGAATCGAGCCTCGAGGCGCTGCGCGCGGGACTCGATGCGGGTGTCCACCTTGAGGTGAACCGGTTGACGCGCAGCCTCCACGTGGCCACGCTTGACTATGAGGCGGAGAAGATTTTCGCCCGTTCCATCGAGTTCTTCCAGGAAGTGGACGGCAACAGGCCATGACCAACCCCATGCACGAGCCGGCCGAATCCGGCGACTCCGACGATTCCGTGTGGGAGGACCTGGTCCGCCGGCTGGAGGCGGCACCCGACACCCCCGCGGCCCAGGGTTCCCACGGCTCCCCCGCGCCCGCGGGGCCCGGCGCCAATGCCCCGCGGGGCGTGGACCCGGAACTCTTCCGGATGCACCCGGCGCTGGGCGGACCCCGCGACCACGAGCTGGCGGACGAGGACGAGGGCGCGTTCATCCCCGAGGATCCGCCGGCCCTGGGCTCGGGAAACCCGCTGCTGACCCTGGCCTGGTCGTGCGCCGCCGGTGCCCCGATCGCGCTGCTGCTGTTGGCCATTTTCTGGCGGCGGGCACCGATGCCGCTGTGGATCGGGCTGGTCGTGGTGGCCGTGGCCGCCGCGGTGTTCCTCTTCGCCCGGTTGCCGCGCCACCGGCATGAAGACGACGACGGCGCGCGCGTCTAGTTGCCCCCGAATTTGTTGCGAAGCGGGGAAAATCCCCGTAAGTTACTAACGAGTAAGCAATGTGTGACCCGAGACACTACTATGGGTGGCATGGGGGAAGAGGGGTTGGCGGGCACGCACAACACCGCCCCGGAACCGAAGGAGCTCCAAATGCAGGAATTGACAGTCCCTCCGCTGGTGGAGAACCCGCCGCAGACCAACATCACCGACCTTCTCCTGCGCCACGCCCGGTCCGCGGCCGACCCGGCGCTGCTGTCCAAGCCGGGACCCAACGGGACCTGGATCGACATCCCGGCTTCGGAGTTCGCCGCCGAGGCCTCGGCCCTGGCCAAGGGGTTCATCGCCTCCGGCATCGCACCCGGGGCACGCATCGGGCTGATGGCCCGCACCCGCTACGAGTGGACGCTGGTGGACTTCGCCATCTGGTTCGCCGGCTGCGTCACGGTTCCGGTCTACGAGACCTCCTCCCCCAGCCAGGTCGCCTGGATCCTGGGAGACTCCCACGCGGTTGCCGCGGTCGTCGAGGCACCGCGCCACGAGACCGTCGTGCGCCAGGCCGCCCACCAGGAGGGCCTGGACGCACTGGAACACGTGTGGCAGATGGACGGCAACGGACTCGACGCGCTGCGCGAGGCAGGCAGGAACGTCGAGGACGCGGTCCTGGAGGAGCGTCGCTCGGCCGCCGGCCTGGACTCGCTGGCCACCATCATCTACACCTCCGGCACCACCGGGCGGCCCAAGGGCTGCGAATTGACGCACTCGAACTTCGTCCAGCTCAGCGACAACGCCGCCGCCGCGCTTCCCTCGGTCGTCTATCCGGGCGCGGCAACGATCATGTTCCTGCCGCTGGCCCACGTCTTCGCCAGGTACATCTCGGTGCTCGCCGTGGCCGGCGGGGTCAAGGTGGCCCACACCGCCGACGTGAAAAACCTGCTGCCGGACCTGCAGTCCTTCCAGCCGAACTTCATCCTCGCGGTGCCGCGCGTCTTCGAGAAGGTCTACAACTCCTCGATGCTCAAGGCCGAGGACGCCGGCAAGGGCAAGATCTTCCACGCCGGCGCCGACACAGCCATCGCCTTCTCCCGCGCCGAGCAGGACGGCAAGGTCCCGCTGGGCCTCAAGCTCAAGCACAAGCTCTTCGACGTGCTGCTGTACGGCAAGATCCGCGCGGCCATGGGCGGGAAGGTCGTGCACGCGGTCTCCGGCGGAGCCCCGCTGGGCGAACGGCTGGGGCACTTCTTCCACGGCATCGGGCTCACGGTCCTGGAGGGCTACGGCCTGACCGAGACCACCGCGCCGATCACGGTGAACACCCCCACGCAGCTGAAGATCGGCACCGTGGGCCGCCCGCTGCCGGGCAACGCCGTACGGATCGCGGAGGACGGCGAGATCCTGGCCAAGGGCTTCTGCGTCATGCGCGGCTACTACAACCGCCCGGACCTGGAAGCGGAGACCTTCGCCGACGGCTGGTTCCGCACCGGGGACATCGGCGAGCTGGATGCCGATGGCTTCCTGCGAATCACCGGGCGCAAGAAGGAAATCATCGTCACCGCCAGCGGCAAGAACGTGATCCCGGCACTGCTGGAGGACCAGATCCGCGCCGACGCCCTGGTCTCCCAGTGCGTCGTCATCGGGGACGCCCGCCCGTTCATCGCCGCGCTGATCACCCTGGACGCGGATGCGCTTCCGGGCTGGCTGGCCCGCCACCAGCTGCCCGCCGGCACGACAGTCGCCCAGGCCGCGGAACTTCCGCAGGTCCGCGATGCCATCGCCGCACTGGTGGAGAAGGCCAACACCGCCGTGTCGCGCGCCGAGGCCATCAAGGAGTTCCGGATCGTGCCCACCGACTTCACCGAGGACTCCGGGCACCTGACCCCCTCGCTGAAGATCAAGCGGGCCCAGGTGCTCAAGGACTACGAGTCGGTGCTCGAGGACATCTACTCGGGGTCCAAGCCGCGCGCCTAGCGCAGGATCCCCTCTCACCAGGCGCGCGGGGCGGGCACCGAGTTGGTGCCCGCCCCACGCGTTCCTGCTTAATCCGGCACCGGGTGCCGGGGCGAAGGTCCTGCGCTACAGCGGGTCGCCCGCGCGGGCGGGCACCCCGAGGCCCAGCAGCGCGTTCTCCACGACCTCGCTCAGCGCCGGGTGGATCCAGAAGGGCCCGCGGGCCATGGCGTTCACGTCCAGTTCCGAGTACATGGCCTGGATCAGCGGCTGGATGAGCAGCGAGGCCTCGTGCCCCATGATGTGCGCGCCCAGCAGCAGGCCGGTGTCCCTGTGGGCCAGCAGCTTCACGATGCCCTCGGAGTCCTCCATGGCCCAGCCGTAGGCCGTGGACCCGTAGGGCTGGATGACCGAGAGCACCGCGTCGTCCCCGTGTTCGGCCCGGGCCTGGGCCTCGGTGGCGCCGACGTAGGCGATCTGCGGGTTGCTGAACACCGCCGCCGGCACGGCGCGCCGGTCCATGGGCCGCATATCCTCCGGGTTTTCCAGGTTGTGGATGAGAACCCGCGCCTCCCGGTTGGCCACGTGCTTGAGCTGCTCGGTGTTCGCCGCGTCGCCCAGCCCGAAGATGCCCTCCACCGGTTCGCCGGCGGCCAGGATGCGCTGGTATTCGTCCACCACGAGCGAGCCGTCCGCCCGCAGGTCGAAGCCGAGCTCAGTGACGCCGAGCTCGTCGGTGTTCGGGGTGCGCCCGGTGGCCACCAGCACCACGTCGGCCTCCAGCTCCAGGGGGGCTCCGTCGCGCTCGAGGCGGACCGTCAGGACGTCCCCCTCCTTGTCGATGCCCTGCAGCGCCGCGTTGAGCTCCACGCCCCAGCGCTTGGAGGCGGCCTGCGTGAAGGCGGCGGAAATGTCGGCGTCCTGCCGGCGCATCAGGGCGCCGGAGCGGTTGACCTGGGTGACCTCGCTGCCCAGCGCGGAGAAGACCGCGGCGAACTCGCTGGCGATGTAGCCGCCGCCCAGGATCACCAGGCGCTTGGGCAGCGCGTCGAGGCGCATGACGGTGTCGGAGGTGTGCACGCCGGGCAGGTCGATGCCCGGGACCTGCGGCAGCGCGGGGCGCGAGCCGGCGGCGATGACGATCCTGTCCGCGGTGATGCTCTGGCCGCTGGCGGTGAGCAGCTCGTTGCGCGAGGCAAACCGGACGTGCTCGGTGTAGAGCGTGACGTTCTCCAGCTCGTTGGCGCGGTAGTTCTTGCCGGCCTCGGAGATGGCGTCGATGCGCCCGAAGATCCGCTCCCGCATGGCTGCCCAGTCGGCCCCGTCGAACGTCATCGACACGCCTAGCGACTTGGCCTCGGCGGCGGATGCGGCCAGCTGCGCCGGGTAGACGAACATCTTGGTGGGGATGCAGCCGACGTTCAGGCAGGTGCCGCCGAAGGTGCCGGCATCGATGATCGCCACCTTGCGCCCGTCCCAGTGCTCGGTGATCAGCGAGTTGCCGGATCCGGATCCGATGATTGCCAGGTCGTAATGTGCCATGGGGTGCTTAGCTCTCCTGAAGGATGGTGGATAGTTCGTCGACAAGTTGGTCAATGGCCACCCGTGCCGCCCGCCGCGGGGCCCGCGCACCTGTCGCGGGGATGCTCAGGGCCGCGTCAAAGGGAAGCAGGGTCACCGGCCGGTCGAGGTCCGCCGGGAGCTGCAGCTCCCCGCCGTCCGCGGTGCCGAGGTTAACAACAATGAGAGTGCGTGCCTGCATTCCCTGTCGGTTGTTGGCCTCCAGCCAGCGCAGCTTCTCGCCCAGCGCCGCGGTGATGGCGGGGTCCGCCGGGCAGACGAGCACCAGGGCGTCGGTGTCGCCGAGCATCCCGGAGAACGCGGCGCGGGCCAGGCCGGGACCTGCGGTCCGAAATTTCCACCCCTTGCCCTCGGTCCGGCGCTCCAGTGCGGCGCCCAGGGTCTTGGCGCCCGCATGCTCCTCGAGGGAGAGAAGCGTGATGACCTTGTGGTCCCGGGCGACGGGAGCCGGTGCGGCTGGCGGGGAGGCGGCGTCGGCCGATGCCGGAGCGGAATCCTCCGGCGTGCCTTCTGCCGGTGTCGTGCCCGCGGTTTCGTGGGCGGCGGCGTCCGGAACGGCATCGGCATCGGGGCGGCCTGCTGCCGCATCGGCCGGGGCGTCGGATTCCTGCGCGGGGAGCTCCCCTGCTTCGCCTGCCGGAGTTTCGGCCGTCGGGGCGTCGCGCTCCGGCCCCTCGCCGTCGGCGGCAGCGGGCCGGGCGCCTGCCGTTTCCGGCTCCCCCGCCGGTTCCGGCACCGGTTTTTCGGTGGATTCCCGGGGTGCCGGGTTGGCTGCGGGGGTCGGGGCCGCGTTGCCGGCGGATCCGGGATCCTGCGTCGCCGTCCGTGCCAGCCGCGCGAGTAATCGTGCAATAAAGTCTGACCGATTGATGGCCATGGGACCTCACTCCTTCCAACGGCGGCCCGGTCTCGGTCCGCCGCATGCTCTTTGCCGCTGGTGCATCCACTGGCCATTGGCACCCTAACACGCAAGCGAGGATGGACCCGTCCCAGGCCCCGGCATCGGGGCGGGCGGGTCCATCCTCGCGCGCATTTCATGGTTGTTTGCGGTGTCGGCCCGCCGCGGCGGGCCGACACCCGGTGGCTATGCCGGGTCGATGACCACCAGCAGGTCCCCGCCCTGCACCTGGGCGGTGCCGGCGATCGCCAGGCGGGCCACGGTGCCGGCGACCGTGGAGGTGATCCCGGCCTCCATCTTCATGGCCTCGATGGTGGCAACGGTGCCGCCGAGCTCGATGCGGTCGCCCACCGCCACCTGCGCGGTGACGGCGCCGGCGAACGGGGCCGCGATGTGCCCGGGGTTGGCCGAGTCGGCCTTCTCCGCGGCAACCACCGTGGACTCCACCGACTCGTCACGCACCATCAGCTGGCGGGACTGGCCGTTGAGCGTGACCGTCACGGTGCGCAGGCCCTTCTCGTCGGGCTCGGAGATCGACTGCAGGATCACCAGCAGGCGCACCCCCTTGCCCAGGGACACCACGTGCTCGCGGCCCTTGACCAGGCCGTAGAGGTAGTCGCGGGTGTGCAGGACCGAGAGGTCTCCGTAGTTCTCCAGGCTCGCCGCGTAGTCACGCGTCGGACCGGCAAAGAGCAGGCGGTTCAGCGTGGCGCGGCGGGTCTCGGAGTCTGCCTCCAGCGCGGCGGAGTCCTCGGCCGAGAGCTCCTCGACGTGCGGGCGCACGACGCGGCCCTCGAGGGCCTTGGAGCGGAACGGCTCGGGCCAGCCTCCCGGAGGATCGCCCAGTTCCCCGGAGAGGAACTGGATGACCGAATCCGGGATGTCGAAGGACTTCGGGTCCTTCTCGAACTCGGCCGGGTCAACGCCCATGCCCACCAGCTGCAGGGCGAGGTCGCCGACCACCTTGGAGGACGGGGTGACCTTGACCAGGCGGCCCAGGATGGAGTTGGCCGCGGTGTACATGTCCTCGATCGCCTCGAAGCGCTCGCCCAGGCCCAGTGCGATGGCCTGCTGGCGCAGGTTGGAGAGCTGGCCACCGGGGATCTCGTGGCGGTAAACGCGTCCGGTCGGGGCGGCAAGCCCGGATTCGAACGGCGAGTACATGGCGCGCACCGATTCCCAGTAGGGTTCCAGCGACGCGGCGGCCTCCAGGGAGATCCCGGTGTCGCGCTCGGTGTTCTCCAGGGCGGCGACCAGCGCGGATGCCGATGGCTGGGAGGTGGTCCCGGACATCGATGCCGCAGCAACGTCCACCGCGTCGACCCCGGCGTTGATGGCAGCCATCAACGTGGCCGACTGGCCCCCGGCGGTGTCGTGGGTGTGCAGGTGCACCGGCAGGTCGAAGCGCTCGCGCAGGGCGGTGACCAGCTTCGCTGCCGCGGCGGGGCGCAGCAGCCCGGCCATGTCCTTGATCGCCAGGATGTGCGCCCCGGCGTCGACGATCTGCTGCGCCAGGTCCAGGTAGTAGTCCAGCGTGTAGAGGTCCTCGGCCGGGTCCAGCAGGTTGCCGGTGTAGCACAGGGCCACCTCGGCGACCGCGGTGCCGGTCTCCCGGACGGCCTTGATGGCCGGGGCCATCTGCGAGACGTCGTTCAGCGCATCGAAGATGCGGAAGATGTCGATGCCGGTGGCGGCAGCTTCCTTCACGAACGCGTCGGTGACCTCGGTCGGGTACGGGGTGTAGCCCACGGTGTTGCGTCCGCGCAGCAGCATCTGCAGCGGGATGTTCGGCAGCTCGGCACGCAGCAGCGCAAGGCGCTGCCACGGGTCCTCGCCCAGGAAGCGCAGCGACACGTCGTACGTCGCCCCGCCCCAGACCTCCATGGAGAACAGCTGCGGCATCACGTGGGCGTAGGCCGGGGCCGCGGCCAGCAGGTCGCGGGTGCGCACGCGGGTTGCCAGCAGCGACTGGTGGGCGTCGCGGAAGGTGGTGTCGGTGACCGCCACCGCCGTGGAGTCGCGCAGCGCCTTGGCGAAGCCCTCCGGGCCCAGTTCCAGCAGGCGCTGGCGCCAGCCGGCGGGCGGGGCCTGGTCAGAGGGGCCGTCAAACGGGCTACGCTCCGGCTCGGCGGACTTGTCTCCCGGGAAGGCCGGGAGCTTCTTGCGCGGGTCGATGCCCTCGACGCGTTCGCCGTTGGGCTGGTTGACCGTGACGTCGGCCAGGAAGGCCAGCGCCTTGGTGCCGCGGTCCTGGGACTTCTTCCCGGCCAGCAGTTCCGGGTGCTTGTCGATGAAGTCGGTGGCGGCCTCGCCGGCGAGGAACGCCGGGTCGTCGAGCACGTTCATCAGGAACGGGATGTTGGTGGTCACGCCGCGGACGCGGAACTCGGCCAGCGCACGGCGGGCACGGGCCACCGCGGTGGCGAAGTCGCGGCCGCGGCAGGTGAGCTTGACCAGCATCGAGTCGAAGTGCGGGGAAACCTCGGCGCCGGTGTAGATGGTGCCGCCGTCCAGGCGCACGCCGGAGCCGCCGGCGGAACGGTAGACGGTGATGGTCCCGACATCCGGGCGGAACCCGTTGGCCGGGTCCTCGGTGGTGATGCGCGACTGCAGGGCGACGCCGCGGATCTGCAGCTCGTCCTGGCGGATGCCCAGGTCTTCCAGGGTCTCTCCGGCGGCAATGCGCATCTGCGCCTGCACCAGGTCGACGTCGGTGATTTCCTCGGTGACCGTGTGCTCGACCTGGATGCGCGGGTTCATCTCGATGAACACGTGCTGTCCGGCGCGCTCGCCCACGGTGTCGACCAGGAACTCCACGGTTCCGGCGTTCTGGTAGTTCAGCGCCTTGGCGAACTTCACCGCATCCGCGTAGAGCGCCTGGCGGATGTTCTCGTCCAGGTTCGGGGCCGGGGCGATCTCGATGACCTTCTGGTGGCGGCGCTGCAGCGAGCAGTCGCGCTCAAAGAGGTGAACGATGTTGCCGTGCTCATCGGCCAGGATCTGGACTTCGATGTGGCGCGGGCGCAGCACGGCCTGCTCCAGGAACACCGTGGGGTCGCCGAAGGCGCTTCCGGCTTCGCGCATGGCTGCCGAGAGCGATTCGGCAAGCTGGTCGCGGGTGTCGACGCGGCGCATGCCACGGCCGCCGCCGCCGGCAACCGCCTTGACGAAGATCGGGAAGCCGATCTTGTCGGCCTCGGCGGTCAGGTATTCAAGGTCGTCGCTGGGGTCCGAGGACTGCAGCACCGGGATGCCGGCCTCCCGTGCGGCACGCAGCGCGGCAACCTTGTTGCCCGCCAGTTCCAGCACCTCCGCGGCCGGGCCAATGAACTTGATGCCCGCTTCTGCCGCGGCACGCGACAGGTCGGGGTTCTCCGACAGGAATCCGTAGCCCGGGTAGATGGCATCCGCGCCGGCTTCCTTGGCGACGCGGATCACCTCGTCCACGTCCAGGTAGGCGCGGACCGGGTGGCCCTCCTCGCCGATCCGGTAGGCCTCGTCGGACTTCTGGCGGTGGATCGAGTTGCGATCCTCGTAGGGGTAAACGGCGACAGTCTTCGCGCCCAGCTCATAGCCGGCACGGAAGGCGCGAATTGCGATCTCGCCGCGATTGGCTACCAAGATCTTCTTAAACATGGCGCTCCTGCGAAATGACATAGGGATGAATGACGCGCACGAATTTCAGGGTTTGAACTCGTGTTTTAGGTGCCGGACGTGTGTGGTGCGGCACCCAACGACACACACTACCGTGACCGGGCACACGCACCGCAAAAGATTGCGGCGGTCACGAAACACTGGTGTCAGGCGGTCGTAGGGACCGGTGGCGGCAAAGGATCCAGAAGCCGATTATGATGTTGAGGGAACCAATCGTTTAGTCGCGAGCAACTAACAGTAGAAAAGGGCGTGGTCCGTTCCGTGCAGGTAGTGAGCATTAGCAGCCTTAAAGGTGGCGTAGGGAAGACCTCCGTTACATTGGGGCTCGCTTCGGCCGCCCTCGCCGCTGGTATCCCCACACTCGTGATCGACCTGGACCCGCACGCCGATGCCAGCACCGGCCTGGGCGTGCGCGCCGACGGCAAGCTGACCATCGGGCGGATGCTGAAGGCCTCGCGCAAGGCGAACCTGTCCGACAACATCGTCTCCAGCTCCTGGCAGGCCAAGGCCGTCTCCAAGCGATCGCTGACCCGCGTTCCCGTGCTCGACGTGGCCGTCGGCGACGCCTACACCGGCGTCTACGACCGCCCCGACCTGCGCGCCCGCGATTTGCGCCGACTCACCCAGTTGCTCTCCAAGACCTCCGGTTACGCGCTGGTGCTCATCGACTGCCCGCCCTCGCTCAATGGACTGACCCGGATGGCCTGGAGCGCCAGCGACCGCATCCTGCTGGTTGCCGAACCCTCGCTGTTCTCCGTGGCCGGCACCGAGCGCACGCAGCGTGCCCTGGAAATGTTCCGCAAGGAGTACGCACCGGACCTCGGCCGCATCGACGTGGTCGCCAACCGGGTGCGCAAGGATTCGGACGAGCACCGCTTCCGCCTGACCGAAATGCGTTCCATGTTCGGCACCTCGGTGCTGAGCCCCGAGCTTCCCGAGTTCGCGGACTGGCAGCAAATCCAGGGCGCCGCATACTCCGTGCACCAGTGGCCGGGCCGGCCGGCGCAAAAGACGGCCGGGCTGTTCGACGAGTTGCTGCGCAACATCACCGACACCGCAGCGAAACCCGGACGCAGCTAGCAGGGGATCCCTCCCCGCTGCACCGGATCCAGGTCCCGAAACGCAAAACCGCTCCTTCAGTCGTTCCGGCAATGCCGGAGGACGAAGGGGGGCGGTTTTTTGGTTGGCCGGTCCCACCGCGGCGGCGCGGCCGTAGTGGCGGAGCAGAAAAAAGACGGGGCCGGACGCCACCTGCGCACGGGCGCATCGGTGGCATCCGGCCCCGTCCACAAAAGATCGGGAGCGGGCCGGTTCCTAGCTGGCGGAGCGCTTCGCGGCGCGACGCAGGGCCAATTCGTCCCCCGGGAAATCGGTGGCACGCTCGCTGGGAAGCTGCGACAGAGATCCCTCAACCTCACGCCACACGCGGCCAACGGCAATGCCGAAGACGCCCTGGCCACCTTGGACCAGGTCGATCACCTCGTCCGCGGAGGTGCACTCGTACACCGAGGCGCCGTCGCTCATCAACGTGATCTGGGCGAGGTCCTCCACCCCGCGTTCGCGCAGGTGACCGACAGCGGTCCGGATCTGCTGCAGGGACACCCCGGTGTCCAGCAGCCGCTTGACGACCTTGAGCACCAGGATGTCGCGGAACCCGTAGAGTCGCTGGGATCCCGAGCCCTTGGCCCCTCGGACGGCAGGTTCGACCAGGCCGGTGCGTGCCCAGTAGTCGAGCTGGCGGTAGGTGATGCCTGCCGCCTTGCAGACGATGGGACCGCGGTATCCGGCGTCTTCATCGAGCACCGGCAGGTCCTCGGTGAACAGGAGTCCTTGGGTATTGCGAAGGGACGCGGCGTGCGTAGGCGAGGCCGCGTGTTGGTCGTCCGTGGGATTCATTGGAATCTCCTTGCTCAAGCATCCCCGTGAGGGAAAGAAGGCTGCCGGGCGTGGAACGACTCCGTTGCGAGTGAAACCGAAATCCGCGGATGGCAATCCTTGGGAAACTTATGCTTCGACGGTACGACTACATTGGGGCTGCGTCAAAGACCTTCAAGCTTAACTTGAGGCGTGTCGCGGACGGTCGTCTATTTATCGAAGTCTTCGGGCTCGACCTCGTTGAGGAATTCGCGGAACTCACGCACCTGGTCCTCCTCCCCCTCGGCGACCTCGGCGTCCTCCGAGACCATCACCGAGGCTTCGTCGAGCACGTGCTCGTCACACAGGATCGGACACTCCGCGCGGAGCGCCAGGGCGATGGCGTCGGAGGACCGCGCGTCGACCCGAACGTCGTCGGCAAAGACCAGCTCCGCGGTGAAGACGGCGTTGAGGACCGAGACGATCTCCACGCGCACCAGCGGCGCGTGGAGTGCCTGCAGGGTCGAAATCATCAGGTCGTGGGTCAGCGGACGCGGCGGGACGATGCCCTGCTGGAACATCGCGATGGCCGACGCCTCGGGGGCACCGATCCAAATCGGCAGGTGGCGTTGGGTGTTGGCTTCCTTGAGCAGGACTAGCGGCTGGTTGGAGGGAAGTTCGATGCGAACTCCGACAACTTCAAGTTCGTGCATGGTTCGCTCCTTAACTCGGGTCGCTGCAACCTGCAGAGACCGTGTTTCCGGCCTAGTGATCCAACTTGGCGATGGCGCCATTGACCAGGGCACCATGCAGTGCCATGCAGGCATCGCTGATTTCGCGGGCGGTTTCGGCAGCCCTGGCACGCGAGGCAACATCCCCGCGACTCATGTGGGGGGCCACGACGCGTTCCACCAGTCCCACTTCGCGGTCGGCCGCCGCGCGGAAGGCCCGCAGGTGGCGCGGCTCGATGCCGTGCGCCGCAAGCGCCGCGGAGGCGGCGGCAATTTTTTGTGCGTGCTCGTCGAAGCGATCGTTTTCCGGCGCGATCATGCCGAAGGCCAGCAGGTCGTTGACCAGCTCAGGGCTGGCACCGCATAGGCCCTGCAGTTCCGCCTTGGTCACCGGGCGGGTGCGGGCAACCAGGTCCTGGGTCATCTGCTCGCTGATGCTTCGCGGGGCCAGGGTGTGTCCGCCGGGCAGCTGGTCGGGCCGGTCTCCCCGGTCGACCGCGTCAAGGTAGTCCTTGATGACCTTCAGCGGCAGGTACTGGTCCCGTTGCAGGCCCAGGATGAAACGCAAGCGACCGACGTCGTCGGGCAGGTACTTGCGGTACCCCGCCGAAGTGCGTTGCGGGGTCAGCAGCCCTTTTTCCTCGAGGAAGCGGATTTTCGACGCTGTGACCTGCGGGAATTCATCATGAAGCTCCGAAAGGACCTCGCCGATATTGAGCGCCACGGCGCGCTGGGTATCGCCGGCAACTACTGCCAGTCGCGGGTTTCGGGCTGCCTGATTCACTACGTTGTCCTGCTTAGTCGCGGGTGTTGGCCGGGTTGTTGGGCAACGCGTTGTAGAAGGTCAGCCGGAACTTGCCGATCTGGACTTCCGAGCCGTTGGCCAGGCGCACCGAGTCGACCCGGTCGTTGTTGACGTAGGTTCCGTTCAGCGAACCGCTGTCGACAACGCTGAAGCCGTCGGCGTCGCGAATGAACTTGGCGTGCTTGCGTGAAACCGTGACGTCGTCGAGGAAGACGGCAGCGTCCGGGTGGCGTCCTGCCTGGGTCACGTCCTGATCCAGCAGGAAGCGCGCGCCCTGGTTCGGCCCTGAGTGTGCAATCAACAATGCGGAACCGTGTGGCAGGGCGGAGACGGCCGCGCGTTCTTCAACGCTCAGGCCATAGAAGACAACAGGTTCACGCGTCACCGGTGGCAATGCAATTCCCGTTGTTTCGGTAGACGACTCGTGCTGCTGGTTAGGCACCTGAGCTTCAGCCATTTCCGGTCCTCCAAAAATATTTCTCATAATTCCCTTTGGACGTTGTCCAACCCCAAATTGAGGCAATCGTCCTATCACCAGATTAGCCTACTAGCCACCACTAAGTTTTCGTGAATATCCAACCAGTTAATCTCCACTGTTGAGCTGTCAGCGTGGGAGGATGCAAACATGCCTGATTTCGAAAACACAGACCAGTCACCCACGGACGCGTCCCGCCGGTCCGATTCGAAGCCCCGCTGGGGCCTGCGCATTGGGCTGGGTGTGGCCGCGCTCATCCTGCTGGCAATTGTCTACCTAGTCATCCGTCTGTTCCTGCCCGTTTGGTGGGCCACCAATATCGCGAACCAGACCCAGGGTTCAATTACCAGCGGGATCATCCTTGGCCTCGTATACGGCTTCATCTTCACCTTCGTCCCGCTGCTCGTGGTCTGGCAGGCCCGGTACAAGAAGGTGTCGTGGCCGTGGAAGGCCGTCATCGTCGTGGTTGCCGTCCTGCTGGCGATCCCGAACCTGTTGACGCTGAGCATCTACGCAAATTCGTCCAGCTCGGCCGCCAAGGCCAGGTCCATGATCGACATCAGCGCCACATGGTTCCCGTCCTGGTCCATCGGTGGCGCGGCCGCCGCCTTGGTGCTTTTCCTGGGCATTGCGGCGTTCTGGCAGCTGTGGCATGCGCGGGGCAAGAAGATGAAGGCCATGAAATCAGAAGCAAAGGTCCAGGCGGAGCTGCGGGAAACCCGGGCCATGGAATCGGGCCAGGCCGGCACTCAGGCCCCGGCCTGGTCGCCGCGGGAGGACACCGAGGACCCGAAGCCCACCAACTGACCGCCGGCGCCGCCAGCCACCATCCAGGGGCGCCCCACCAAGCCGTCCCCGCCCATCCGGCGGGTACCGCCTGGAGGGGCGCCCTTGGCGTTTGCCGGCCGATGGGTCGATGACCGAGGCAAGGCGTCCCCGGCCGGGCACGCCGGTCCACTCGCGGCCGGGCGAAATCCATCCGGTGGCTGGGTGCTGGCCCTGAGCGGCGGGCAACGGCGATCTGCAGTCATACGCGGAAACCAGTGCCTGGCCCCGGAACATGGAAAAACCCCGGCAGATCAACGCTACTTCGTTGATCTGCCGGGGTTTTAACCGGTCGGGCTAGCGGGATTCGAACCCGATTAAATCAATCACACCAAACTCGCCTACATCCCTTTATTGGCGCGGAAGTTGGGTGGAATATTGCCACATTAGTCCATCGGTTTGTTTTTCAAGAACTGCCGGAATCTTCATGGTGTTTTCAACCCTGTTCCCACTGGGAACACCCCCGACAAACCCCCCCCGCCCATCCTCGGGAGCCCTCTCAGGACAATTGGGATTTTCCCAATTAACCGCTGACGTGTGCCTTTTAAAGCAACCGCTGAGTAGGTCTGATTTGTTACAAACTCGAACGCCCGTTCGACCCAATCCGTCACCCTACTGGGCTAACATTTTGTTCAGCATCGCATTCAGAAAACGGGGAGAAAATGAACATGCACGCCGGCCTGACACTGGACCAAATCGAAGACCTGTCCGCCATCACCGGAAGGTCAATTGTTGACCTTGCGCGCGAAGCGCTGCGAAACCCCAGTCATGACTTCGAGGGCATCCAGGCCGAGCACATCGCAGATCGCCTCCAGCTCGGCTAGCTTCATCGAGCTGGTGCCCTTGAAATAGCGGATCACCTGCGAGCGGGATATCCCCGTAGCTTCAACGAGCGAGTCGTAGGTGATCCGCTTTATGGCCTTCTCTGCTGTTAGTACCTCTGCCACGCCTTGAGTTAGACCCTGCTTTGTGTTCATAGCAGAAACTTTAGTGCCCACAGTGGCGATGCGCAAGTGAGTAATTCCGCGAGTTCTTGCGGGTAAAAACAGGTGTGAAGTGAGTGTTGCATAATTTTCAGATCGGTGTAAGATAAATAGTGTCCACATGGGTTGCATAGTGTCTGTGTGGGCACTATGGTTGAGTCATGAGCAAATACGACAGCATTGCTTCCCGGAACATCCGCCAGGCAATCGCAGACAAGCAGACCAACCCACACGCACTATCCCGCCGCACAGGCATCGGCTACCAGACTCTCAACCGCAAGCTTGACGGTGGAAGCCTAACCCTCGACCAGCTCGAGAAAATCGCAGACGCACTCGACGTTGCCGTTCCCGAACTTCTAAAGGTGGCGGCATGAGCGACTACCTGACCCCCGCGCAGATCGCGGACAAGTTCAGCGTCTCCCCCGCATTCGTCTACCGCAAGATCCATTCCGGCGAATGGGAATGCACGAAACTCGGCAACAGGATCTACCGATTCAGTGAAGCCCAGGTTTCCGCAATCGAGGCCGGGACCAACACCCCCCAGCGCAGGACCAACAAGACCCGTCTCCGCGCCGCACTCAAGGCAATCGCGTAAACGCACCACCGTTTGTATCAGCCGTGAAGTAGCCGGCAAGCCCGAGTTAGGCACCCCGCCCCCAGTCTGGGCACCAATCACACTGCACCATCTTCCCTGCGTGTTCTTTGCGCAGAGTAGGGATCTACAGCCATGCCCAAATCCAGCCCCGATTTCCTCACCCTCCTAGCCAAGTACAACGCAGTACATAACATCACGCTCACCTTTAGTGAAGCGAAGAAGACCGCTCGCCGCATTGAGCGCGCATTCAGCGAGCGCCCCGACGAAACGGTTACCGCCGAAGATTACTTCCTCGACTACTCCGACATCACCGGGGAGACAGCTGTTGCTCACGTGCTCAACCCGACCGAATGCGAACACCACGCATCAGTCCAGCGCCGCCTCTCACCCGTCGCAGCGTAACCCCCCGCTACTATCCAGGAGCCCACAATGAACCCCACTACCCCTAAGTTCCGTGAGGTTGGCTACCACCTTCCTCGCGAGTATGACGATTCGCCGGTTCGTCCTGATCCGACGTATGCGCCCTTGCTCCCTAAGCGGGTGAAGAAGTGACCACCCCGCCACTTGACATACCCGCGATGCGTGAGCGGATCACTGCCGGCGAGATGATCCCGCAGGAGGATATGAGCGCCTTCCTTGAGCGCGTGGACCGTGCCTGCCAGACGTTGGGCCGCATCATCGAACGCGACGGCAAAGATCTTGTTGAAATCACCGGATCGCAAGACCTGATCGATGATGACGGCGATGGCTATTGGGAGGTTGTCTGGGAACGCGCCCGAGAGCTGGGCGACAAGGCACGTGAAGCCAACGCCCGCGCCGAAGCCGCCGAAGCGAAACTGCGGACCATCCACGATTGGATCGCGCGGGGTCCGAAGTCATGAACGCGCTTCGTGGCACTTGCAACGCTACGGGGAAGCGTTCGTATGCGGATCGTAAGAGTGCGAAGGCTGTACTTGCGGCGCGTCATTATCACAATGTGAGCGTTTTCAAGTGCTTGGAGTGTGGCTGGTTTCATCTAGGTGGCTGGCATGGTGAGAAGGATCGTGCGTCACACCGTCAGATGCATGGCGAGCAGCCGACCCGCCAGGATATGCCGATCAGTCATGCAGCCTCGTTCTTGCGTGTATCGGAAGCCATCGTCTATCGGATGATCGAGTCCGGCAAAATCCGCGGCACCACTACTCACGCAAACACCACCGACATCCACCGCATCCATTCAATGATCTTGAGGACACCATGAGCGAAGTCGTGTACACCTCGGAGTCCGGCGCAACCCCGCCAGCCGATGAGCGGGAGGTTCGCTGGATCATCTGCCCGAGCTGCTTCTATGAGCGGGAGGCGGGGATTGGCTGCGGCCTACCCTGCGTCTAGCGCCACCCACTTCAAGCCCCGCCGTCTGGTTGGGGCTTTTTTCATGCAGTCAACCACTAAGGAACCATGTCATGTTTTCGAATCAGAGCACCGCCACCCCACTAACTCTGATGCATCACGCATCCGAAGCAATGATCGCGGGCAGATGGGCTGAGGTTACGGGCCTGTTTGTTCGGGCCGCTGAGAAGATCCTCGTTGAAGAAGCGCCGGATCAGCGGTTGTTGTTGCTGGTGACGGTCGCGGATTGGGAGGCGTCCGGCAAGTCGTTCGGGCAGATGCACGCCGCACTCGAATTGGAGCTGGGGACTGTTGACCCGTACTTGTTGGGCGAGCTTTGGGCGCACGTAACGACCCTTGCCGCTTGTGCCGGCGACCTTGAACTTGCCGCCTGGATGGACCACGAAATCGACACCACCCTCACCGAACTACTCACCACAAAGGACAACCACCATGTGTGACTTCATCCTCACGGATAGCATCCCGGTCGATTCGGCATCGGTCAGCTTGCATCCTCGAATGATTCGACTGGCCCTTGGGATGACGAACAGGGAAGGCCAGTTCTCCATCGCGCATTTCAATATGACCCCAGCCGAAGCGCTCACCCTCACCTACCAGCTCAACGAAACCCGAACCGCAGCCCTACAACCCGTGGAGGAACCATCATGAGCGCCGCAAAAGAACGCTTCAAAGAACACCTCGCTAAATCACTCGCCGGACGCGGACTCAACATCACCAGCGAATGGCAGCACGGTCAGGTCGGAAAGCGCATGTACGTGAATGACCGGATCGAGGTAGGTGACCTTGCGGAAGTTCTCATGGCCTACGAAAACGAAGCGGCAGCCGAGCAGCGCCAACTCGAAGAGGACGCCTACACGCTCTACAGCGCCGACAGCAAGGCACGACGCATGACGCATGCCGAAAGCTGGGAGCAGCTACAGCACGTATTCCCCGACGACAGTTCCAAGTTCCTACTGCTCGCGAAGACCGCCCGAGAAATCTGGAAGGACCGAAAGTGACCAACCCCAAATTTCGCATCGCGGCGGGGCGGTCCCGAATCCAGGTGGAATGCGAGTCATGCGCAGACAGCGTGGACACCGCCAACAATGACTTCGGCCAAGTTCTTGCCGCCGAGTTCACGAAGCAGCATCGATGTGAGTAGTCGAAGCGCGCTCATCACGGAGGCCCTGATTGCCATCGAAGAGTTGGTATATGGGGCAACTACCGAACGCCCGTTTTTCGGGTGGGGAGGTGGTGGGATGACGGACGTAGGGCGCGCCGCTTTCTGCCACCTCGAAGTCCTCATGTCCAATCCGATCCCCAGAACCCCGGAGCAAACAAAATGACCATTCAGCCGAACAAGATCATCGCGGACGCACTTATTGAGTCGTTGCGTGTTGTGAATCAGCAGATCGATGTTGCCGACACCGCATACAACACTTTGTTGACGGCGCGGGATAAGTTGCGGGCCGACCTCGAAGCAAACGACACGGTACGCCTCGCGCTCGCTGAGAAACGAGACGCAATCACCGAACACATCACGCTACTGTCCCCGCCACTCTCTGATGATGAGATCGCGGCCTTGGAGAACACACCGGGGGTGATCGAGTAATGCGCCCGAACAAGTGGAAGATCTACAACCGCAACTACGTCCGCAGATGCGGCACTACTTGGGTGTTGTGGCCTCCGAGCAAAAAGCCGTGGGCGCTGGTCGATCCGCATGGGCGCGTCAAGTTCTACCGTACCCACGCCGATGCTGTGTTCATGTTCAGCTTCCACACCGAATGCGGAGTGCTGTGATGGCGGGGTATGTGTATCGCGGTAACAAGCCGTTGATCCGTGATGGGTTTGAGTGTGGGACGCGCGCAGGCTTATTGGTGCATGCGCGGCTCGGCACACCATTGTGCGGGCCTTGCGCATCAATCAAAGCCCCAGTAGTCAAAGCATCCCGACCAGCACACCCAGCAGGCTCACAATGCCACCGCGGACACGACACCACCGGGCAAACCAGTCGGGAATGTGCTGAGTGTCGCCGCCAACGCAAACGCCAGCGAGTCGAATGCGGTAACTGTGGCGACAACATTTCGAACGGTAGCGCGCACAGTCACCGTAAGCGCCACCCAGGATGCGAATACGCGCACATGGTTGTGGTCGCAGCATGAATGAGATATACGCGACTATCAACGGGCTGGCTATACCGGGCGGGATCATCGCGATCACCGCCCTTTTCTATGCCCTCCTACCCGCCGAGACAGTGAATGTCCTGCGCGGGATCACAGAACTACTCGGCATCACGAAAGAGGAAACAAAATGAGCATCAAATTCAAGAGCGCAAACGGTGGCAGCAACACTCTCACCGTGAAGCAAAACCTAGGCGACCAGGTGCACTTCTTGGCGGTGAGCAATTCGGGTGAGCGCGGCGGTTGCGCGATCTCTCGATCAGAAATCCCGGCACTTGTGCTCGCCATCCTCGAAGCATCCGGCATCACCCCGGCGCACTCTGACTCGTGGACGGTCGGTGAACCTGACAACCTCGCACGTATCGCCGCCGACCTCCAACACCACATCGAACGCCACGACGCACGCACCAAGGAAGCCGCCGACCGGGAAGTGCTCGGGAAGCGCCGCGATGACTTGGCGGCGGGTCTGGAAAACGAAGCATACGGACTTTCCGATTCCCGGTGCACATACATCGGGTCCGGCAAGTCCCTGCGCGCCGCCATTGACCGCATCATCGAGCTCGAAGACAAGGCCACCAAGTGAGCAACCTTGAAGCGCGGATCGCGGAAGTGCTCGCGGGGCACCAGAAGGAGAGCACCGGAATGACCCTTGGCACGCCAGACCGATGCTACTGCGGGCAGGAAGTGCACACTCCCAAAGGCGATGCCGACGTGATGGACCGGAAGATTGGAGCCTTCGCCGCCCACCAAGCCGCGATGCTGGCCCCGGTGATCTGGGAAGCGCAGCGGGAAGCGTTCGACCTTGCCGCCGATTGCGCCCCGGAGTACATGCCACCCAACCCCTACAGGAGCGCACCATGACCACCCCGCACCCGTCCTACACGGCCATGGAAGCCGCGTGGGACCCCGAACGCCGCGAGCAAGCACGCCTAACACTCGCCCGCAGCATCGACAAACACACCCGACCCACAATCATCCGAGACATCTCAAAACAGAAACGACCCAAACGATGAGGCCCGACGACGGATACGCCGCATGCCGACAAGGGTGCGGATGTTGTGTTGACGCGCTCACCGACAACGAACAGGAAAACGACGATGACACTGACAGTATTTGATCAGCTCGAGCAGGGAAGTCCGGAATGGCTAGCCGCACGCTGTGGCATCTTGACCGCCTCAGTCGTTGGCCAGATGATCACGCCGAAGACGATCAAGCTTGCCGCCAATGACACTGCCCGGTCGCTTGCCAACACGTTGATCGCGGAACGCATCACCGGCCATGTCGAACCCATCCAGCCATCGCGAGCCATGGAACGCGGGACATTGGATGAGCCGTTCGCCCGTGCCCACTACAGCGACAACTTCGCGCCGGCCACTGAGGTTGGGTTCATGGTGCGGACAATCGACGGCCATAAGCTCGGCTACAGCCCAGATGGGCTGGTCGGTTCGGATGGGTTGATTGAAATCAAGTCCAGGAATCAGCGCATCCAGCTACAGACCGTACTAGAAGACGAAGCGCCCCTTTACAACATGGCGCAGATGCAGGCAGGAATGCTCGTGTCGGGTCGCCAATGGTGCGATTACGTTTCCTTCTGCTCAGGGATGCCGCTCTACGTGAAGCGCGTCCACCCCGACGAGCGATGGTTCGCCGCAATCACCGACGCACTCAAGGCATTCGAGGCAACCGCCGAAGACATTATCAGCCGCTACCTCACCGCAACCGCCAACATGCCGCCAACCGAACGGCTAGACCACTTCCTAGATGACGAAATGGAGCTCTGACCATGAGCCTAGACATGACCGAAAGCATCGCCCCCAAGTCCGACCAGCTCAACGCGGACGATCTAATGGCTGGCCCGGTTACCGTGACCATCCGTGAGGTATCCAAGGGTAGCCCAGAGCAGCCGGTGGACGTTCACCTCGTGGAGTTCCCCGGTCGCGCTTACCGGCCATCGAAGTCCATGCGCCGGATCATGGTCGCAGCATGGGGCAAGGACGCATCAGCCTACGCGGGCCATCGCCTCACGCTCTACAGGAACCCCGATATCACGTTCGGCAGGGACAAGGTCGGCGGCATCGAGATAAGCCATGCCAGCCACCTTGATAAGCCGCTGACCGTGGCACTCACCGCGACGCGAGGCAAGCGAAAGCAGTTCAAGGTGGAGCCGTTGCGAGAGGCTGCACCTGACCTCAGCATCCCCGCGGACGTAACGGCAACCATCGCCAAGGCGTCCGAGGCAGGCACCCTAGCCGACTACCTCGAATACGCGAGCACGAACAATGCGCCCGCACACATCATCGACCACATCAAAGCAGCACTAAAGGAGCAGCAAGCATGAGCAACGTTTCATTCAAGGGCAACATTGGCAAGGTCCGCGGACTCCAGTTCAGCAATGATGGTAAGCCGCGGTTTAGCTTCTCTGTTGCGGAGGGTCATTCGAAGCCGGACGGCAACGGTGGCTGGACGGAACTCGGCACAACTTGGTGGTCGGTGACCGTGTTCGGGCGTGAGGCGGAAGCGCTTGCGGAGACTATTCAGGAGGGCGCTAAGCAGCGTGTTGTTGTCATGGGCCGTGCGATGACTCGTGAGTATGAGGCGAACGGTGAGAAGCGCACGAGCCTTGATGTCATCGCGGATTCGGTTGGCATCATTCCGAAGGCTCAGCAGGCGAACGGCAACCAGCCCCCCGCCCAGCAGCAGTCTCAGGGTGGTTGGAATGCTCCTGCTGCTGATCCGTGGGCGGCTCCTGCTGGCGGTGGCAGTGGTGGTGGTTGGGGTTCGCCGTCGAGTGAGCCCAGCTTCTAACGTTTCTATCCGCGCACACTAAGCCACATAGTGCTCCTTGTTGCGGACGTTATCCAGCCGTGGCTTTGTAGTAGTCAAGTTGTATTCGGGGTCGCACAAGTCGTGTGGCCCTTTTTCGTGGGCGCGATCCAAACCGGGTCGCGCCCTTGTTGTTGAAAGGACTTTCCCATGCACAAGCATGATGTTGGCATCCGCGAGTTGGCGGACGATTTGCAGGTATCACCACCCCGGGGTCGTACGCATCCGGATCAGCCGTATTCGGTGCACCTGTACTTCGATTCGGTGGAGTCGTGGAGGGTGGCAACCGATCAGTATAACGCGCTCATTGATCATGAGAACACGGATGGTGACGGTCACTATTCCGCGGTGAAACATTTTGGGCGTGTCTGGATGGAACAATTCGCGGGTGCAGAACTTCACCTTGTGCACCTCGCGGACACCGAATGAGCCGCCTGATCACGGTCTATAGCAAGCCGTCTGGTTGTCCTCAGTGTGTCGCTACGAAGCGGTCCCTGGACTCTCGCGGCATCGAGTATGACGCCGTTTCGTTGGCTGACATCGAACCTGATCTTATGTCCCAATTCCGGGCATGGGGCCACGCAGAAGCACCAGTCGTCACGGTTCATGACGGAGACGAACTGCTCACCAACTGGTCAGGTTTCCGGCCAGACCTACTCGCCAAATATTGCACGGAGGAACCATGAGCAAGGAATGGAGCGTTGCTGATTTGCGCGCGAACTTTGAGTGGGGCGGTCGGGTTCATCTTGACCCTGCCATCTTCGACCGCGCGATTGCCAAGATCAAAGCCGACGCATGGGACGAAGGGTTCGCCGAGTTTGAGCGCGGACACCATGCGAGCAACTACGAACCTTGGGAATACACCGAAGATAACCCCTATCGCGCCGACGCCTTGGACCCGTCATGAGTTGTCATCGGCGTGGGAAGCATCAGTTTGATATTGCGGGGATTGTTGAGCAGTTGCGGCGGGTTGTTGGGCGGATTAGTAGCAACCCGAACAGCCCAAGGTTGCGTGCGCAGGCTGTCGAGTTGAAAGAACGGTTGACAGCCCAACGCGCAATGTACGCCAACCACCAAGCCACGCATGACGGTGCGACGTGAGTTGCTGCCGTGCCTGCCGAACGTTCCTCGAAGTGTGCAGGCAGAAGGCGTGTGCGTGTCATCAGCGTGAGAAGAACCTCGACCACGATACGCAAACTCACCGCGACCCAACCGCGGCACAAGCGATCCGCAACCTCACCAACAACCGAAAGAAGAAACGACCATGAGCGATGGACTAGACCTCACCGTGATGCGGGAAAACCTGGCTTGGATGGAAGAGCGGGGCATCCTCCGGTATCACGTCGAGATCCCCGTACCCGCATTCAATGCCCTGTTCGCCCGCGTGGAAGCCGCCGAAGCTGCTGTTGCCCGGGTCGAAGCACTATGCAAGACCACGGACGGCGAATGGCTCGACCCCGAGGACGAGTGCAGCAACGTTGGCAGCATCCTCCAAGCAGTACGCGGCGTCGGGGCATGAGCATGTGCAAATTCAAGACTGGTGATCGCGTGCGTGTCATCGAACCCGACGACCCACGCAACGACCACGTAGGCACCATCACCCATATCGACACCGACTTCTACTACACCTACGAAGTCACCTTTGATCAAGGGCAACGACACTACGCCGCCCACCACCTCGTACTCGGAGAAGACGAATGAACACGCTCGAAATCCTGGCGACAGTGTACACATGCGGTGTCGGGCTGTCCCTCATGTGCGGCATCGCGTTCTCGGCTGATGACACCGCGCAGTGGGCAAGCCAGAGAACGGGTGCACGCCTCGCCTTGCTTTCCCCGCTCTGGCCTTTGCTCCTGATCCGCCAAGTGATCCGGGGCTTCTTTTATCTCAACCGCAAAGCAGATTGGAAGAACCGATGAGCGACTTCAAAAAGGGCGACCGAGTGCGCAAGGTTGACTCAAGTCGACCCATGGGCACGGTCATCGAATTGACAAGGATCGGCACCGCGTGTGTGCGCTGGGACGGCTCGGGCCACAAGTCGGGCCTCTGGTACGAACCAAGCGAACTTACCCACGCCGCTCCTGCCCCGTTCAAGCGTGGCGACCGGGTGTGGATAGTCAACTCATCAGCGCCGACCGGAACCGTGGATTCAGTCTCCGAGGACGGGCGGATCGTGCATGTGCAGTGGCGCGAACGTTCAACCGCGCACAAGGTCGATGACCTCACGCACGCACCCACCCCCTTCCGCAAGGGCGACCGGGTTGAGCACGTCGATAACGCGCCGGGGTTCATCATGACTGTTGCCGCCGACCAGTTCACGAGCGGTGCTGTCGAAGTCACGCACCCCGATGGTTCGCGCCACGACTACCAATCCAAGTTCCTCAAACACGCCGATCCGGTGCCGACCATCCACGAAGCGACCATGAGCGCGCTTCACAAGAAATGGGACACAGGCCGCAACAAGGGCGAGACGAAGACCCGCGCCAAGACGCTACGTGAAGCCGGGAACCTCATCGGCGGTGACCGAGCCAACGACTACGACACCAAAGACGAAGCGGCCGGCAACTTCAACCGCATCGCCCAACTCTGGTCACCCATCCTCGGAACCACCGTCACCGCCACGCAAGTTGCACTCTGCCTCACCCAACTAAAAGTCGCCCGCATCATCGTCAACCCCACCAAACAAGACTCCTGGATCGACGCAGCAGGATACATCGCGCTCGGCTCCGAAATCGCAGAACAGGAAAGCAAATGAAACCCCAGATCATCCGAGCCGAAGACCTCTTGCCCGAAGACACCGGAATTGTCCTGCGGTGGATGGAAGCCAATGGGCTGCGCCATTACGTGCCCTACGATTCCGAGATCAAAGTCCACGGCAATCGATTCACTGTCGAAACTATTGACATCCAACGGACGAACGCAGCGCTCAACGGAACGACCAAGACCCACGGCCGCGCATGGTCCGAGAGTAGCAACGAAATGCCCATCAAAACCCGCACCTACCGCATCCGTCACGAACTAAAGGACATCCGGTGACCCCGTGCGCCAGCTGATTCAGAACACGGCAGTCATCACCCACGCGGCGGTTGACCTCGGACTAATCCTCATCCTCGGAACAACCGCCGCCGCACTCAACAAATGGGACGACATCAAAGGAAGGAGAAACAAATGGGAATCAGCAAGACCACTCGATACGAAGTGCTGCGCCGAGACAACCACGCATGCCGATACTGCGGAGCAAAAGCCCCGCTCGCTGAGCTAGAAGTCGACCACGTCATCCCAAGACATCACGGCGGAACTGACGACCCCTGGAACCTAACCGCAGCGTGCGTAGCCTGCAACCGAAGCAAAGGCTCAGGCATACCCAACGAACACGTTATCCAGGAGGTCCGAATGGATGAAGTGACATACGAGCAGAGCAAGGGGTTCCCCGCCAGCCCGTGCATGCACTGCTCCAAGCCTGTCCAGCACTTCCCGGACGATGAGAGCGACGACTGCCCGCAATGCACCCCATGTAACCTCGCCGTTTCAGACGCATACAGCGCGGGGGTGCGTAGTGGCACGCGATAGGGCAAACATCCGAACCGACATGCTCGGTGACGACAACTACCGCGACCTAACAATTATCGAACAATGGTTGTACAAGGTACTGCTGATCCACCCCACACTCAGCTATGCGGGCGTCGCAGAATGGAGGCCGGCACGATTAGCCGCAATGGCAGCGGGAGCCACCGTGGAGATCGTGAAGGGTGCGGCGGAGAGGTTGCAGGCCAAGCACTTCATCTACGTCGACGAGGCCACTGAGGAAGTCCTCGTGCGCTCATTCGTGAAGCACGACGGACTACTCAAGCAGTACCGGCTACCCGTGTCCATGGCGAACGACTATGCCGGGATTGCGTCACGGGAGATCCGCGAGTTCTTCGTCTACGAATTACAGCGACTCCACGAAGCAGATCCAACCATGAAGTGTTGGGAAGTTGACCGGGTGAAAGCACTGCTAAAGGGTCGTGCGGTCAACATGAAGCAGATAGCCCATGGCGACACCTTACCCATCACCTTTGCCGAGGGTTATGGCAACGGCTATGCCATAGACCCAGATCGGGGTTATGGGTTAGCTACAGCTACAGCTACTACTACAGCTACTAAAGAGTGTGTGCCCCCTTCTCGACGCAAGCCCGAAACACCACTGCCCGAAGCATGGGCACCAAACGAAGCACACACACAATATGCAAATGCTGAGGGAATCAACATCACCTTCCAGGCCGACCGGTTTACCAACTGGGCAAAAGCAAAAGATGCTCGATACCGAGACTGGGACGCAGCCTTCCGCAACTGGCTACTCAAGGCTGAGAAGTCTAAGCCAGCCGGATCGTCCCCATGGGACAAGAAAGGAATTCACTAGATGATCGACCTTGACACCGCCGAACTATCCGTACTCGGCTCACTACTACTCACGTCCGGGCGCATCCTCGAAGAACTCGACTTCGCACCGACCGACTACCGGCAACCGGCATACGAGTTCATTCACCGCACTGTCCAGGAAATGAAGAATGCGGGCAAGGCTATCGACCAGCTCACCGTCATGGATGCAGTGATGAAGACCGGCGAACGAATTGACCCGCTGATTCTGCACAAGGCTATGGAGGTCACGCCGACTGCATCGAACGCGCAACTGTATGCGGGCATCGTGACAGACGCGGCAACCATGCGCAGGCTCGGCGTTGCTGCCGAGCGGGTCAAGCAGATGATCGACGGTGGGGGCGATGCCGATGAAATCATGGAAGCATCCCGCAAAGAGATCGACGGCGCACAATCCTCCACGAAGTCGCAACCGGTGCAGTTCGTTGCCGACACCATGGAGGCGACCGTGAACTATCTTGAGTCGCCCATCGCATTCACGCCGACTCCCTGGCAGTCGTTGAACCAGATCATCGACGGACTCAAGCCCGGCGCGCTGTACGTCATTGGTGCTAGGCCGTCTGTGGGCAAGTCAGTCGTCGGGCTACAGCTCGCACGCGGACTTGCCGAGCACGGGTCAGTCGCGTTCATGTCCCTCGAAATGAGTGTCCACGACGTGAACGTGCGACTCATGGCCGCAGACCTCAAGATCGACATGCGCCGGCTCATGCGCAACGAACTCAACCCTGGCGATTGGAACAAGATCGGGCCTTGGATGCAAGGCCGCGGGGACATTCCTCTCGCTGTCAATGACAACACGGGGGCGAGCATCACGGACATCAAGCGGTTCGTGCGCAACGTCCACCGCCGCAAACCACTCGCCGGCGTCGTCGTGGACTATTTGCAGCTCATGGCCCAGCAGCCGGGAGATAAGAGCCCGCGACACGAGTTCGTTGCGGACATGTCAAGGCAGCTAAAGATCATGGCGATGGAGTTACGCGTTCCCGTGATCGCGCTTTCGCAGCTCAACCGAGGCAGTACGTCGCGGGAGGACCAGCGGCCCAAGATCAGCGACCTACGAGAATCCGGGGCCGTCGAACAGGACGCAGACGCAGTGATCCTTCTCCACCGCGAAATCGACACCGACAAGAAAGGCGAAATCGACATGCTCGTCGGCAAGAACCGCAACGGGCCAACCGGATCAACGTCCATGCAGTTCAGTGGACACTACGCAAGCATCCAAGACTACTAAGCCGCTCACATGGGCGGCATTTTTATTGGAAGGACATCATGAGCAACATGAATGGCAATACGCATTTTGACGCCGCGGCAATGGAACGCCCGCAGCTAGTCACCGAAGAAACCGCGAACGAAGGCTATGTCGCGGAAGAGGGAATCACTGACGAGACGATGCAGTTCAGCGCTCTCAACCGCATCGCCGAGGCCACCCTAGCACTCGCCTATGAGCAGCGGACGGCGAACCTGATCGCCGCCGCCGAAACCCTCGGCATCAGCCGCTCGCAACTCGCCGAACGCCTTGGCCGCACAGCTGAGGTGCCGAAGTGATCCCCGCCCGCGACCTAACCCGACAACACCTGATGCAGCACATCCAAGTCACAGAAGGAAAGACGTATGCAGGCATTCTCCGGCACTTCACGCACGCTCAAGACGGTGTGCACGTATTCATCACCAGCAGCGATAACGCCGTCATCGTCGGATCGTTCCGCCTTAACCCTGACCATGAAATCACACTAACCAGTGAGGCAGTCGGCGCAACCATCCCGGATTAACCCGCCACGTGCCCACCAGCGCGCGAACACGCCCACCCCGACACAAGCACACACCCAAACCAAACAAGGCCGCCCAGCACACGCAGGCGGCCTTCGCTATGACCAAAAGGAGCGACATGAAAACCATCATCAGCCTGTGCGACCTCACTGGCAACATGGTCCAACCGTGGATAGACGCCGGCTACCGGGCGTTCCTCGTGGACCCGCAGCACGGCACGACCAGAACCGAGGGCGCCGTGACCAAGTTTGCCGGCACTATCGAGGATGCCATGCCGGTCATCAGTGAACTCATCCGCGCCGGCAACGTCGCCGCGGTCTTCGGGTTCCCGCCCTGCACTCACCTCGCAGTGTCAGGAGCCAGGCATTTCCAGCGCAAGATGACCGACAAGTCTTGGGAGCACTACCAAGGCCCGAACATGTGGATTGACGCAATGCGGATCGTTCAAGAGTGCGCCAACATCGGGCAGCTTTCAGGGGCCCCGTGGTTCGTAGAGAACCCCACATCGCGAATTGCGACCCTATGGCGCAAGCCGGACCACTACTTCCACCCATCCGATTACACCGCGTACGAGCCTGACGATCACTACACCAAGAAGACCAGCCTTTGGACTGGCGGCGGCTTCGTCATGCCGCCCGCACTCCGGGCCTACTCGAAGCTTTGGGGTGACCCTGACGACCGCATCCACAAAGCGCCACCCGGTGCTGAGCGCGCCAACTTCCGCAGCGCAACCCCGATGGGATTTGCCAGGGCAGTCTTTGCCGCCAACGCCGCGGTGCCCAACCATGTATGACTTTCACGTATCCGGCATCCCGGCACCTCAGGGTTCGAAGCGGCATGTTGGCAACGGTCGGATGATCGAGTCGTCGAAGAAGGTGAAGCCGTGGCGTGCGGCGGTTCAGCTTGCATCGGCTCTTGCGCGCGGGTTTCTTGATCCGCTTGATGGGCCACTGGTGTTGTCGGTGGACTTTTATTTGCCAGCGCCGGCTAAGAGCAAGTTCGGCAATCATCCTGCTGGTCCGCCCGATCTCGACAAGCTCCTGCGCTCAACGTGTGACGGGCTTACGTCGTCCGGGATCATCGCGGATGACGCCCGCATTGTGTCCATCCACGCACGCAAACACTGGGCCGCAGACACTCCCGGTGCGCACATCCGAATCACCCCACTAGAACCAGGAGAACGACCATGAGCGACACCCCGATCTATGACGCGTTGAAAGCGGAGGCCGACTGGGCGTGGATGTCCCGGCCTTTCGAGCCGGTGACTGGTTCGGCATGGGTTGAGATCCTGCCTGACACGTCACGGTTCCAAGACATGTTGCGTGTTGGTGGTCGGCGTGCTGGCCGGTCGGCTGAGTGGGATCGGGTGGTGCAGCAGGTTGTCTACGGATCGACCCCGATCTATGACGACCTCAAGCGCGAACAGTTCAACGATACGGTTCGCCGGTCGTGGGATCGCGTGCGTGCGGCGGTCAAGAACAGTGAGTGGGCAATGCACCAGCTCGCCATCACGATGCATCATCCGGCGCTTGTTCCGGCCCGCGAGTATTCGGCTGAGACTCATGCGCTGTCACGGAGCACGGGTTGGTCGCTTGAGGACTGCGAAGACGTCATCACGCGGCTTGACAGGACCCCGATGCGCCCATTCCCGACACGTGGACTGGAAGCGCATATGGCGGTGCTGGATGAACTCACCGACCCCCGAACCCGCGCACTACCTAGCACCCGGAAACACTACCCGACGAGTAGCCCGTCTTGGGCGCGAAAGAGGTCACGGTGACCCCGTTAGAGGCCCGCACTGCTCAACGTGAGGCATCCGACAAGTCTCGCAGGTATTCGGAGGCAGCAACCCGACTGGCCGCGCAGTGGGAGGTAGCACAGGCCAACGCGACGACTCCCACGCAGAAGAAGCACGCGAACCAGATTCGCCGGCTACTCGAACAGAACCAGGATCGGGCTCGAGTCTGGGCCGCACGAGAGAAAGAACTAAACCAATGAGGTACTACTACGACACCGAGTTCCTGGATGACGGGTACAGCGTCGAACTTATCAGCATCGGAATTGTTGCTGAGGATGGCCGCGAGTACCACGCCGTGAATTTGAGTGCCCCATGGATTGCGATCACCACGAACGACTGGCTGATGGATAACGTCATGCCGCATCTGCCGGACGCTGAGGAGTGGAAGCCGAAGTCGCAGATCCGGGATGAGGTCAAGGCGTTCCTGCTGGATGGGTCGCCGCCCGAGTTGTGGGCATGGTTCGCGGCTTATGACCATGTTGTTCTCTCGCAGCTCTTCGGTCGGATGTTGGACATGCCCGCGGGTATCCCACAGTTTACGAATGATGTTCGGTCGCTCGTGGACTGGGCAAACGTGCGCCGACTACCCGCACAGGCTGGGACCGCGCATAACGCACTCGAAGACGCACGACACGTCAAGAAAATGCACGACTGGATCACCGAGAACAGGAATCGATCATGAGCTATGTCAAGGGTGACCGTGTGCGTATGCGGTCGAACCCAACACAGGTGGGCACGGTGACCGGTGAACGCGACCAAATGTTTCTGAGCTTCGTGGGGGTTCAGTGGCAGTCGGGCGACTTCGGATTCGTCGCACCATCGAACCTTGAATGGGCCGGGTCGAATATGACCCCGGAACACATCGAAGCCATAGAAGCAATCGCCGGAATGAGTAAGGCTGACCGGGCATCACTTGCCGCAGCTCACCGGATGGCAATGGAAGCTGTTGCGAACCTGACCGACCAAAACCGTACCGAACGCGGTACGGGAGTGGCGTCAAAACCTTCACCCGATGGCAAGGAATTGACCGAGCACTGCCGCGAGTGCCGGGATGAGCTGCCATACCGAGCGCCTGCCGTTCCAGCCGAGTTCATCCTCTGGGGCAAGTTCTTCCCGCCCGAAGCACTAGGCCCACGATGCTATGACCACGCCGAGTCGCATCTTGGGCACGCGGCCATGTCACGAATCGACCAGTACGCGGTGTTCGACCTGCGCATTCACGGGACACGCCGTGCTTGAAATCACCGCCGCCGAATTGTCCAGTGAGCATCTGGACAAACTCGCATCTGCTGCCTGGGATCACGTTTGGATGCAGCCCGTCCGGCTACTCACGTTCGAATCCGTCACTGACGCGCACGGGCGACTCATCCAACGAACCATCGTGTTCGCCAACGGAACCATCACCACCCGCCACCCCGACAAACTGAAAGTGAGAGTCTACCCATGACGCCAATAGTGTTCGTAACCATCTATGGAGCCACTGCGGGTTTGATCGCGGTGGTTTCCTTGTTTGCCGCGGTATTCACGCAGCGGTTCGCGTCCGTCCTGTCGGTCATTGCGGCCATCGCGGGATCACTCGCTGTATCCGCACTAGTCGCCGTCACTGTCATGCACCACGCGGGGCTGGCATGAGCGACGGCCTGCGCGCGCCCCGCACCTGCCTCCATGAATGGCAACCAGCGGGCATGGTATTTGAAACGCAACTGCTCGACCCCGAAGGCCGAGTGCGCATTCGGCAACCTGACATGCAGGCCGGACGCGTCTACATGGTCTGCCAGCGATGCGCTTGCCATACCTACATGACAACGCAATGGGTCGGATTCCAGATGTACGGGTCAGAACAAGCAATCAGAGACTCGGAAAAGCGCGGTCATTCATGCGCTGACAATGCATTCTCACGGCCTGCATGGGAATCGGAATGGGGCGACGAATGATCGGCCACTGGTCGACCTACGCGCCTGGCACTGGCTGGACATCCCGATACCGACACTGCACCACCTGCCATGTCGTCTGGCGCAACAAGAACGAGAAGCCCCTCATTCACAAAGGACGGAAGCCATGAACCTGCCCGGCCACCCCATCGAAGCCAAGAAGCCCGAACCACGCAAGAAGCGCGTGTACGTCGTGGAGCTAGACGCCGCAGACCGAAACGCCACCATCCACGCGAACTACATGCGGTCTGATGATGGCTTGGTGAGCTTCTGGCAAGACGTTGAGAACGCACCTGACACCCTCGAAGTCGCCTACCCACTCCACCGCATCCAATCCATCACGGAGGAACTGTGAGCGACCAAACGAAAGCCGCACTCGACCAAGCCATCCGCGACCACTTCAAAAGCTTCGAAGGCGGCGAAGAATACTTCGTCTCCGAATGGGTGCCAGTTGCGGCAGGAGTCGTGCCCGATGGTGAAGCCAACTCGCGCACCTACTGCTGGGACGATTCTGACATCGCACTACACCACCACATCGGACTTGTACGCAGGCACCTTGTCCGCTTCGAGGAAAGAGACACCGACGATGACTGACCACCGGCCAGATATTCCCGACCTCCCGCGTGGGTTCTTCTGGTTTGAGGATCGCCTGCCATCAGTCTGGAACAAGCGCGGGGTGCCAGCAATGACGATCCGGAAACGCACGATCTTCGGGTCAAGGCTCATTGCCCGTCAAGACATGACCATGCTCGACTACACGAGCGACTCACACGACCGCGACCTCATCCGCGAAAACGCACAACACGCACTAGGGAAGGTGATGGGGCTTTGAAGCGCGTCAACGTCTGGTGGCTCATCTGGCTCGTCGTATTGATCGGACTCAACACGGATGGGTACACGTGGTGGGGCGAATTTATCGTCGAACTGCTGCGAGGAATCTTCGCATTCATGTTCGTCAACTCCATCCAAAACGCCATCGACCATAGCGGAGGGAAGCCTGAATGATTTGCAGTCTTGTTGAGTGCGGGCAAGAGTCCAGCACCCTCCACCTTTGCGAGCAACACCGCTTCGAACTAGCCGACCTGCTCGATAACGTGGACTTCCTCATCGTCAACCTTGACCCGAACATCCAAGCGGGGAAGGTCACGAAGAAGGCAGGCGGCCAAGAGGGCGGCAACGGAACCAAATCAGCCGGCAGTCGACCGCCCGTGCAAATTGACACCAACCAGATCCGATACTGGCTCTGGGAAATCAAGGACATGAACGCCTACATCGAAGCCAGGGACAACGAGAACGCTGGCCGGACGCTCCACATGGCAAGAGAGTGGGTAGGCAAGGCGCGAACGGCTGTCTACGGCCCCGAAGATGAACACGTCGACCACGAAACCATAAGAGCCAAGCTAAGTGAAGACTTCCCTGAACCAGCCCCCCGCCAGGAAGCCTGCAACTACATAGCCGAGCACATGGGCATCAACATCCGAAAGTTCGACTTCGAGAACTGGGTCAAACGCCGAAAGCTCCGCTATGTGCTAGACCACATATCGAATCCGCGCTTCGAAAAACGACTCTACTTTCCCGTAGACATTCTTCGAACACACCAAAAGACAAGGCAATGATGCATTTGAACGAAAAATGGTGTACAGTCATTTGAGGCGCACATCTGTAACTAGTGCCAGAAGCCCAAGCCCCAATCCTCATCGGTTGGGGCTTTTTTAGTGCCCGAAAACAGGCACCCAAGAACCCGTTCGGCGGAGGTAGAGCCCGGCTCCCTCCCCGCACGCGGTAACAAGGTAGTTGATCAGCCGAAAGGTTAGGTGAACGTATCTGCCCGCGTCAGGCTCAAGACGCAACGCCGCTGGATGAGACATCGAACCGGCAACCAACACCCACCACGAAAGGCAACAACCATGGCCGTAGCAGTGACCACCAACTCCCTCGACATCGACACCTACCCCGATGCGACCGGATGGTTCGTGGATGACAACCGCATCCTGCACATTCTGAAAAAGAATTCCGGAAACATCGGCGTCTACCCGGACGGCGAATGGCTGAGGGCGTGGGAAGTCGAACCCGTCACACGCCCCGATGGACCCTTCGCCACCTAAAAGCTGGTCTTGGCTGCCGACCGATACTTGCAGCCCGCTAGCACCGTAATGCTAACCCGCGGACCTATTGCACGTCCGCACCAGCCAAACCCGACATGATCAAGTCGAGTCACTGGCAGCATCGGCAGATATGTTCTCGACGGTTCACGACCGACCGATGCACGCACCCTAAGGCCTCTGTTGCGACTCACTGCAATCAAGTCGAGGGGACGGTCACCTATGACCGCACGTACGGACGCGTGCGAAATAGGACAAGGCATCACGCGCATTAGCCCAGCAAACACTGGACCGCCTCTGATGCCACTGGGTCGGTAGCTCAACTGGTCGAGCAGCGGTCTCCAAAACCGCAAGATGCGGGTTCGAATCCTGTCCGGCACCGCCAAGCAACCGGCACGATCTAGCCGATCCGCCACAAACAACATCACGCAGCACCCAATTACAACCGAATAGGCAACATCCCGCCGATCCCCGGCATCCAACCAACCAGTGGATGCCATGGGCATTTCACGCGCCCAGGAGGAATCATGACCACCAAGCCATGCTATGCAGCAAGCAACCCCGCAGAAGCCTCCCCACGCACCCAACGCCGCCACACCGCCCAACAGTGCTTGTGCTATGGCGTCACCCGCGGGAATGGTGCACAGGCCAAGCCGGCCGCCACTGTGAACACACCAGCCGGCGAATCCGAAGCAGGCGACCACAACGGCACCGACGCCTACACGCTCACCAGCGACACCGCATGGGGCTACGAAGACTTCCGCCAGTTCATCGCATCAAAGGGCCAAGACCCGGACGCCGTAACATTCAACTGGGGCGTCACAAGCAACCCGGCAGGCGGCTACTGGAACAAGCTGAACGCTGTTCGACCCAAGACCGCGAAGGACGGCGGCGAACCAGCGTGGCCTGTCATTCAGCCCGCGCAGCCGGTCAACGTCCTCATCGGCAGGCTCCCCACGGCACCCCCGAGAGACATGAAACTCGCCATCAAGGGCGCAGACACGCAGATCGGGTTCCGACGCCTCCCAGACGGCACCATGGACCCCTTCCACGACGACAAAGCAATGGCCGTCTTCGTCGAAACCTGCGCACGCTTCCAACCAGATGTCATCCAGATCCTAGGCGACTTTCTCGACCTCGCATCCCAAGGCCGATTCGCCCAAGAAGCAGCATTCGCGCTCACCACACAAGCATCCCTTGACCGTGGGCACGAATTCCTGGCAACCCTGCGCGCCGCAGCACCCTCCGCGCGCATTGTCATCATCGAAGGAAACCACGACAAGCGCATGCAGAACTTCGTGGAAACCAACGCACTCGCCGCCTTCGGGCTCAAACGCGCAGGACTCCCCGCATCGTGGCCTGTCATGTCCATCCCCTACCTGCTCAGGCTCGACGACCTCAACATTGAGTACGTCGACGCCTACCCCGCAGCAACCGACTGGGACAACGACCTGACCCGAAACATTCACGGGACAAAAGCCAACAGCAAGGGCTCAACAACCGCACAGTACGTGTCCGACCTGCCCCACATCAACACATGGGCAGGTCACACACACCGCGCCGAAGTCACCTACAAAAGCGTCCTAGGCGCACGCGGCGAACCCATCGAATCCTACTCAGCTAACCCCGGATGCCTATGCCGCACAGACGGCGCAGTACCCTCCGTACACGGCTCAATAGGCGCAAACGGGACACCAGCACGCATCGTAGAAGACTGGCAGCAAGGGCTCGGTATGGCCTACTACAACGACACCGAATCATGGCCCTTCGTCTACCGCATCCGCAACGGACGCACCATCATCGAAGGCCAAACCATCACCGCATAGGAGGCGTCATGGCTGAGGTCATCAAGGCTAACTGGTGGGCAACTGATACTTGCGACCGATGCCCCACTGCTCGCCCAAAGGTCACCTACATACTCAAGAGTGGCGGCATCCTCATGATGTGCGGACACTGCTCACGCACGCACAGGGCGGCCCTAGAGGACTACCTAGAAGAAGAGATACACGCCCCGGTGGACGCATGATCGTCATCGGCATTGATGGCATCACCCTAGAGTGTCCAGACGCAACGGGCTGGACACTCACCGAGGGGCGCGTGCACGTCACCAGTGATGATGGTGCCGAGCATGGTGTATTCGCGCGCTGGGACTATGTCATAGACCCTGACGATTTCAGGGGTGCCCCAGCAGATGATGCGGGGGGAGTGCAAGACGTACCCCCTTGCGCAACACAGGGGCCCCCATGCGGTCATGCAGGCCACCCCGCCACATAAGCCCACCCCCTATGCACATGCCCACCCCCACACAATGGGGGCCAGGGCGTGCGCATAGGGGGTATAGGCGCGCGTGTAGGGGCAGGGCTAAATGATAGGGCACAGGGCGCAGGGCGCACATCGAGGGCTTGGACGCTAGGCATAGGCATGCACGCATTGACGCATGAGTACGCGCATAACGCATACGCATGAGCACGAGGTGATGACATGGCAACATCACGCACAGGCACAAGCGCATGGAAGAAGGTTCGCCTTCAAGCCTTGCGCCTTGCGCAACGTGAAGGGCTTGAACGCTGTCCATACTGTCGAGTAGAGATGAACTACACCAAAGGCTTGACGCCATCAAGCGCCGAGGTGGACCACATCGTGCCGCACAGCCGCGGAGGTAAGGATGTCATCGAAAACTGCAGAGTGTGTTGCAGGCGATGCAACCAATCCAAAGGCGACCGAGACAGCCCAACTCCCCACAGGGCAACAGTTCCGAACGTGAAGCCACTCAAGACGAGCAGGCAATGGTGACTGTCGCGGGCATTGTGTCAACACGAAACGGCGAGCGACGGCATGGCGGTACCCCCACCGGGTATGCCCCGCCCCCACCCCGCGGGTCGCCCCTCCAGGTGATAGCGAATTTTCACTCATGGCCCATTTTTTCCACACGGGCGCATGGTTCCCTTTTGATACTGATCGTTGACGTGGGCGTTTGTGCTTCCATCCAGTCGGGCTCCCGGTGCTCAGGTTTGCGCATCGCGCAATCGCCCAACTTCCGCGTAATCACTGGGTTTAAGTGTGACATTCCGGTATAATTGAAGCATGGATAGAACGTGTGAAGGCTGCGGGTGCTCGATGAATCTTTATCGTGCGGGCGCGAAGACGTGTTCGGCTCGTTGTCGCAAGCGGGCGTCTCGCCGGAAGTTGCCGGTTGAGTTGACCTCGCGTGCGCGGTGGGTGCGATGGAAGCCCATTATGCGCGGTCGCAAGATGACGAAGATGCCGGTTGACCTTGCGGGGTTGCCGGCGTCGTCTACCGATCCGGCTACGTGGTCCTCGTATGAGGACGCGCGCGGGTCGGGTGAGGGCGCGGGCTTGGGCTTCGTCGTGAATGGCGACGGGCTTGCGTGCGTGGATCTCGATGGTGTGCTGGTTGATGGTGTGCTTGATCCCCGTGCGGCTCGGTTCTTGGCTTCCCTTGATGCTTTTTATCTCGAGGTGTCCCCGTCTGGTTCTGGTGTTCATGCCTGGTTGTTTGGTGGTTCGCCGGACGGTCGGAAGGTTTTCAGTCTTGAGGATGGACTCAAGGTTGAGTGGTATTCGGATGGTCGCTATCTGACGGTGACCGGTAAGCGGTTTTCTATGTAGGAGGTGCCGGTGGTTGCTAAGAAGCCTGTTTGGGTGGCCCCTGATGAGCCGCCCGCGATTCCAGATATTGCCACTGAGCCCGTGACTGGTCGTCCGGGCTCTTTGTCTGCCGCGGCGGGGCTGGGGCGTCGGGAGCAACTGATTGCTTTGCGTGATCGGCTCGCGACGATTATTGACAATCCCGAGTCACTGGCACGCGACGTTGCTTCCCTCAGCATTCGATACATGAAGGTCGTCACTGACATCGACGCGATGGATTCCGCTCGGGCGGCACGGGATGGTGATGAGCTTGATGAAGCAGCAGGCTCACCCGACGAAGGGTTCGACCCCTCGACTGTCTGACGCGGCCCGGCACGTTGTTATCCCTGAGGGCATTGTTTCGACCGGCTGGCCGGCTGTTCGCAATACGTTGGCTGAGCTTGGCATTGGGTTTGATCCGTGGCAGGTTGGCGCGGCTCAGTTGATTCTTTCGAAGGATGCTGAGGGGTATTACGCGACCACTGTTGGCGGCGTGACGATGAGTATCCCGCGCCAGGTGGGCAAGACATTTATGATCGGCTGGATCGTCTTCGCTCTTTGCATTATCTATCCGGGCTTGACGGTCACGTGGAGTGCGCATAAGAAGGATACTGCCGACGAGACGTTTGACGGCATGAAGTCGATGGCGTCGACGCCCAAGATGGCCCCGCACATTGATCGGACGCCAGATAACGGGTCTGAGCAGAAGATTGAATTCACTAACGGGTCGCGCGTGGTGTTCGGCGCTCGTGAGCGTGGATTTGGCCGCGGCTTCACGAAGGTTGACATTGTTGTTTTCGATGAGGCTCAGATCCTTACTGAGCGCGCCGTTGATGACATGATCCCCGCGCAGAGTGTGTCGCCTAATGCGCTGACGGTAATGATTGGGACGCCGCCGAAGCCGATTGACCCTTCGGAGATTTTCGAAGAGGCCCGGCGGGCAGCGTTGGAGGGCGACTCCACTGACGCCCTGTATATCGAGTTCAGCGCGGATGAGGACGCCGACCCTGACGACCGTAAGCAGTGGCGCAAAGCGAACCCGTCTTACCCGCACAGGACGCGGGAGAAGGCGATGCTTCGCTTGCGGCGCAAGCTTACGGCCGAGTCGTTCAAGCGTGAGGCCTTGGGCGTTTGGGACAAGGCGGGGATGAAGCGTCGGGCGGTTGACCATGCCACGTGGGATGGCTTGGCGATTGAGTCTCCTGACCCCGAGTGGCAGCTTGCCGCCTTCGGCATTGACATGAATCTTGAGCGCACGAAGGTGTCCATTGCTGCTGCCGTGTTTGCTGACGAGGGAAAGATCCATTTGGAACTTGCGGCGGATACTCCGTTTGCTGACGAGGGCACTGATGCTTTGGTGGCTTGGGTTTGGGAGCGCGCCAAGCGACGAATTCCTGTGGTCATTGATGCGTATTCGCCAGCTCGCGACATCTTGGAGGTGCCGCTGAAACGCAAGAACGTCCTGGTGATCATTACTGGAGCTAATGAGATGACTCAGGGGTGCGCGTTGCTGGCTCAGGCTGTGGATCGGGAGAAGTCAATTTCGCATTTCGGTCAGGAGCATTTGACGGATTCGGTCAAATCTACCGTTCGCGAGGATATCAAGAATCGTCCGGGTTCCTATAAGTGGAATCGGGAAACTTTGGACGACGACTTGTCTCCGATGATGGCGATTACTGGCGCTCATTTTGGTGCGCTAAAGAAAGCGCGTCGTCGTTCTGTTTCGTCTGCCCCGACCCAGCATGGGTTTCAAGTTTGAGAGTAGGTGCTTATGGTTCGGGATTTGACTACTGGTGAGGCGAAGGTTTTTTATCGTTTGTTGCAGACGGTGCGTACGAAGGCGTATAGGAATTCGATTCGGAATCAGTATTTTGAGGCGAAGCGCGCTTTGCACAATATTGGGCCTTCGATTCCGGAGGAGATGCGGGATTTTGCGACGATCCTTGGTTGGGCGAATAAGGCGGTGAAGGTTCCTGCGGCCCGTATTAGGCCGCATGGTTTTACTGCTGATTCTCCGTTGTCGTTGTTGGATGATTTGGATTTGATTGCTCGCGATTCGAAGCTTGACCTTTTTGAGGGAATGGCTATTGAGGACATGTTGCAGGCGTCGTGTAGTTTCATTTTCACGACTCCGGGCGGTCCTGGTGAGCAGGATGTTATTGTTTCGGTGCGGAATGCGCAGGAGGCTACGGCGGAGCGTGACCGTCGTACTGATCGCGTGAATGCAGCTTTGGAGGTGTTGTCTCGTAAGGAGACGATCTTGTATTTGCCGGGTGTTGCGTTGACGGTTGAGTCTGGGCGCAATGGTTGGCGGGTCACTGAGGAAGTCGTGGGCATTGAGGGTCATGTTCCTTGTGTGCCGTATGTGTGGGGTCGTTCGACGTCTCGCCCGTTTGGGTATTCGCGCATCTCTCGCCCCTTGATGGGCATGATTGACAATGGCATCCGCACGATGCTTCGTCAGGAGGCTAACGCGGAGTGGTATTCGGCCCCGCGTATGGCGATGTATGGCGCTAAGCGTGAGCACTTCACTGATGGTGAGGGTAACAGGGTTAAGCCGTGGTCGCGTGAGATTGGTGCGATGTTTGGTGTCCCGGATTTCTTCAATGAAGATACTGGGTTGATGGACCGGGCGAAGATTGAACAATTCGCGCAGGCGTCTTTTCAGCCTCACTCGGATCAGATGCGAACGATTGGGATGTTGGTGTCTGGCGAGACGTCGATCCCGGTCGGGTATCTCGGCATTATTCACGACAACCCTTCTAGTGCTGATGCTATGCGTGCGGCTGAGACGGACTTGATGGCTACGGTTATTGGTCCTGAGCTTCCGAAGTTGGAGGCGTCCCGGTGGGAATTGGCTAAGAATTTGTTGATTGCTCAGCATGGTGAGTGGTCGGATTCGATGGCGGTGGATGTCCGCAAGATTCATCCGCATGTGATTGATGGTGCGACTAACACGCCTTCGTCTCGTTCTGATTTCTCGCAGAAGTTCGCGGCGACGTATCCGGAGTTCGCGACTTCTAAGCCGGTTCTGGCTGGTTGGGGTTTTGCTGATTCTGATATTGCGGCGATGGAGTCTCATGCGATGCGTGCGCGTGCGGGTTCGGCTATTGATCAGATCCTTGGCAATGGCGCTGGCGAGGGCAATGAAGAGCTTGAGGCGGCGCAGGTGCTCAAGGCGAAGGCTGACGCGCTTGGCGTGTTGCGGCGTGCTGGTGTTGAGCGAAATGCTGCGGCACTGGCGGCTGGGCTTACTGACTTGACTTTCATTGAGGGTGAGCCGATCACGATCAAGACCAAGGATGAGTGATGGCGACTCGCGCTGAGGTCGACCGTTTGAGGCTTGCTAATGCGGAGTTGTCGAAGCGTGTTCAGGCTGAGCTGACCGGGTTCTTTCGGTCGCTGAACCTGAACCGCCCCGAGGCCGCGCGTGATGCCTTATTGGCGTTCATGCCCGCGTTGACTCAGAAGTACGGGGACGTGGCGGCTGTGATCGCTATGGACTGGTACGAGGATGTGCGGGAGTCTGCGGGCAAGCGTGCTGTGCAGGCTCTGGCGGCACCTACGGGCATCCCGGCTGCGGCTGTTGAAGCGAAGGTTCGCTACAGTGCTGGCGCGCTGTTTACGCCGCGTCCTGAGCTTGCGTTGCCGGGCTTGCTGGTGGCTGTTGACAAGTACGTGAAGCAGCCGGGACGTTCAACCATTGCCTATAACGCTGATCGCAATGGTCAGCGTTGGGCGCGGGTTCCTTCTGGCGCTATGACGTGCGCGTTCTGCCTCTTGTTGGCGGGGCGTGAGGGCGAGTGGCTTTACACGTCAAGCGAGTCGGCACTGTTCTCGAAGAACGGCAACAAGTATCACGGTGCTTGCGATTGCCAGGTTATTGCGGTTGATGATGAGTCGGATTATCCGGAGGACTTCAACCCACGCGAGGCGTTCGAAATGTATTCGATTGCTCGCGACGAATCCGGTTCGGGCGATATTCGTGACATCTTGCAAACGATGCGGCGAACGTTTCCTGACCAATTGAAAGACGGCGTTCACGCCCACTAGACCAACCGCCCGGCCAAGCGCTGTGGCGGTTTTTTCATGCTACCCCGTAGCTCGATGCTGCGGGGTTACTTGCCGTGCGATGCGGCTTCTATAAGGAGAGTCACCCCATGCCAGATCCCGTTGATCCGACACCCGTGCCGACACCAACCCCCGCACCCGCTCCTGAGCCGAAGGCTGATGAGCCTTTGGGTGAGGGTGGAATGAAAGCCTTGCAGGCTGAGCGCGAAGCTCGTGCCGCCGCTGAGGCTGAATCCAAGCGGCTCAAGGCCATTGTTGATGCCTCCGAGGCTTCGAAGCTTTCGGACATTGAGAAGGCGCAGAAGGAACGGGACGAAGCGTCGACCCGCGCCTCAACTCTTGAGCGCGAGAACTGGCGTCTTGCGGCTCTGGCCGAACACCCGGTGTCAAAAGATAACCGCGACATCGTCGTCGGCAATGACGCGGAATCGTTCCTGGCTTCCGCTAAGCGGATCTCAGAGCTGGAAGCCGCCGCGAAAGGCACCGCCAAGAGTGGTGTCGTTCAGAAGTCGGGGACGAGCGGAGGAGATCCGGCCCCCACGGGCGGGTCCATTGACACGGGTCGTGACCTCTACACCTCGAAGCACAAACCAACCTCTTAGAAAGGGGCAATCATGCCTCGTCTTACTTCCGAGTCTTTCGGTAGCGGAGATCAGTCTTGGCTTGGGTCCGCGCACGGCATTAGCAATGCGCGCACCGAAGCCGTGGACGTTTCCGCTTTCACTGTCGTCGACGGTTACATTCCGTCCGGCACTCCTGTAGCCAAGGTTGGCGGTGTCCTGGTTCCGTATGACGGCACCGAGGGAACCGTTACGGGTGCTGGCATTCTTGCCGGGTTCATCCTGTTTGACCAGCCCACTGACGGCGTTGCCGATTTCCCGGCTGCACTGCTTGACCACGGTCGCGTAAAGGCTGCCAATGTCCCCGGAACCTTCGTCGCGCCTGTTGCGGCTGCGAAGAAGTCCGCTACCACCATCGTCTTCGTCTAAGAAAGGGGGATAAATCATGGCACTTTGGACTGATTTGATCACTCCAGCCGAACTTACCGGCTACGTCCGTGCAGCTCTTGAGGATCTTGAGGTCAATCAGACTTCGCTTGCTCCGTGGCTGCCCAACACTCAGGTGAGTGACATCACCGTTCGCTTCGTGAAGGGCCGGAATGGCCTTGTTGCTGAGGCTTCGTTCCGTGCGTTCGATGCTGAGCCGGAGATCGCTGGTGGCGTTACCGGTCAGCGTGTGACTCTGGAAATGCTGCCTCTTGGTCAGAAGCGCATTATCTCCGAGTACGACCAGCTTCGTGCGCGTAATGCGTCGGATGAGGTTCTGCGTAACAGCATCCTCAAGGAAGCGCGCAATGTGGCTCGAGCTATTGCCGACCGTATTGAGCGTCTTCGTGGCACGGTCCTGGAGACTGGCAAGGCGACTGTCACTGGCGCTGTCAGCTTCGATGATGACTTCGGTCGCTCTGCCGGCCATAACCTGACTGCGGGTTCCTTGTGGACCACGTCCGCGGTTGACCGTCTGAGCTACCTCCAGACCCTCGTTGACACCTACATGACCACGAATGACGGCCAGGCTCCGGGTGCCATCGTGACCTCCCGTCGCGTGTTCACGGCACTGTCTGCTGGCGACCAGTTCAAGACCACTCTGGTTGGCGGCGCTACTCGCCCGGCAATCCAGTCTGAGGTCAACGACTACCTTGTCGCTGCGGGTCTTCCGCCGTTCACGCTCTACGACCGCCGCACTTCCGGTGGGCGCGTGCTGTCCGATGACAAGCTGATCCTGCTCCCGGCTCCCGTGGCTGCGAACGGTGGCGAGTCCGAGTTGGGTGGCACCTTCTGGGGCCAGACGCTGACGTCGATGGAGCCCGATTACGAGCTGGCTGATGTTGATCAGCCGGGCGTTGTGGTTGGTGCTCACAAGGCAACTTCGATCCCGCACATTGCGACCGTCGAGTCTGACGCAATCGCTCTGCCGGTGCTGGCGAACGCTGACCTTTCCCTGGTGGCAAAGGTTCTGTAGAGCCTGTTCTGGTTGGGGCGTGACCGTGATGGTTGCGCCCCAACCTTTCACCACCACTGCGATAGGAGGCCACTGTGCCGAAGTTTTCTGTTCATGTGGCGCTGTCGTCTCCCGACTTCCGCGCTGTTTCCTTTGCCCCTGGCGATGAGGTTCCTGAGTGGGCTGTCGATCAGGTTGGCGAGCATTGCTTGATGCCCGATGTCGCGCCCGCTCCTGACGCTCAGGAGACCGAGGACGCCCCGGTGGCAACACCTGCTGCCCCTGACTTCACTGCGCCGGCTCCGAAGCGTGGGCGACCGCGTAGGGCCGAATAATGGCGATGCCGTACGCGACTGTCGCGGATTTGCGGGATCTCTGGCCTGACCTTCCGGTTGACCGTGAGGCTGAGGCGGGCGTCAAGCTGAATCTCGCGTCGGTCAAGGTGCGGGCGCTCTACCCTTACACGGATTCCAAGATTGTGGCGGGGACGCTTGACCCTGCTGCGGTCGCGATGATCGTCACGGAAATGGTTTATACGGCCATGAACGTTTCCCCGGCGCTGGAAAATGTTGCGTCGGCGAACGAGCAGGCGGGTCCGTTTGGGCGGCAGCTCACGTATACGAACACTGACGGGAAGCTGTATTTGACGGCTGACCACAAACGTATTTTGCGTGGACGTCTTGACACTGGCGTTCCATTCACGATCTACACGTAGGGGGCGTCATGGCTATGTTTCCGACCCCGTGGACCGCGCAACACTTCCCGTACGTCGAGGGTGCTCGCGATGAGAACTATGAACCAATCGACTCTTGGGCGGAAACGCCTACGGACGTTCCCGTTTATGGTTGGGCGACTCCTGGTTCTGATGCTGAGCATGAGAAGCATCGTACGACGGTTGTTCGTGACCTTGATTTGTATTCTCCGTCGAATCCGTTTGGTCCGAAGGATCGTGTGGGGTTGGCGGGGGATGTGTTTGAGGTTATCGGATATGCCGAGGATTACAACCATGGGCCGTTCTCCTTTTCCCCTGGCTACCGTCTCAACCTAAAGCGGGTGGTGGAACTTGGCTAAGTCAAGGTTTGTTTGGACGCGGAATGTTATGCGGTCGTTGCGTATTTCGCCGATGGTTTTCGATGAGCTCAAAAAGCGTGGCAATGCGATTGCTGCTGATGCGGGTTCGGGTCATGAGGTGACTGCGATGATCACGCGGGGTAAGCGTGAGAAGAATCGTGCGCGTGTTCAGGTTACTGCGGTGACGTTGGATGCGCGGCGTGCTAATGCTTCGGGGCATGCGTTGTTGCGGGCGTTGGGTCGCAATAGTGGCTAATCGGGTGTTGCGGGTTAGTGCTGAGACTGTGGCGATCACTTATTTGAATGCGCGTTTGAGTGGTGGGGTGAAGGCGTCCACGAAGAAGTCCAGTGTGTTGCCGTGCGTGACGGTGGAGCGTGTTGGTGGTTCGCATTTGTCGCCGTCGCATGACTCTACGATGTTGACGTTTCAGGCGTGGGCTTCAACGACTGTGAGTGCTGAGCGGTTGGCTGCTGAGGTGATGTCGTGGCTTGAGGTCATGGATGAGCCGAATGCGTGGTGGTCTGGCGTTATCGGGGGGCTCATCAACTACCCCGACCCTGTTAGCGCGTCTCCCCGATATCAATTCACCGTTTCTTTGATTACGAAGGCGAGTGCGGCATGACACGTATCAAGCACCCTCGAATTGTGAGTAGCCGCATGGATGTTGCGGCGTCCAAAATTGACGACTGGTTAGCGGCTGGCTGGCTGTTAGACGAGCCACCGCCGCCTACTGACCCAACCCCAACTACTCAGACATTCCCCACACCGGGGGATGTCTTTTCTGTTTCACACACTTTAGGAGGCCCACGTGGCTAACAATGCTTTGAACGTTGCGGTTGGTAAGCCGCACCCCAATGGCGGTATCTACCGCGCCCCGCTCGGAACCGCCCTTCCCGTCGATGAGGCTGTCGCCCTCGGAGCAGGATTCGTTAGTTCCGGCTACGTGTCTTCTGAGGGTGTGACTCGTGCGATCTCGCGCGCGTTCTCCGAGTTCAATGCTTGGGGCGGCGACATGGTGAAGAAGGTGCAGGGCAACAAGGGCGTGACCATTGAGTTCTCCCTGATTGAGTCCCGAAACGCCGAGGTGCTCAAGTCTGTCTATGGCGAAGGCGCGGTCACTGTTACCGCGGGCACGCCATCCGCGGGCACGAAGATCGCCATCGCGTTCGACGGCGCGGAACTGCCCGTCGAAGAGTACGTGTTTGAGCTCAAGGAAGGCCTCGGGCGTACGCGTATCGTGTGCCCGCGAGCCCAGAACACGACGGAGGATGTCTCGGTGACTTACTCGGATGAGTCGATCATCGAGTACGCGGTCAGCCTGACTCTCTTCCCGGACGCCTCGGGTAAGTACTTCTACGAGTACACCGACGACGGCGTTGTAGTCCCTGTCTAACTAGGCCAGGTTGGGGCGCGCGTGGTGTGCCCGCGCCCCAACCTTCTTTACCTCTTTTTGGCACACCCCATGTTCAGACTTTTAGAAAGGCACACCAGCCATGACCGAAGCAAAGACTCCCGCTGTCCGCAAGCCCGCTGCTAAGGCACCAGCACGCAAGGCCCCGCAGGATCGCAAGCCGAAAGCTGTTGAAGCTGCCGAGCCGGAAGCAGTAACGATTACTGTTGACGGGTTCTGCTTGATCGTGGACCCTGACACGTTGGATGACTTTGAGCTGCTCGAGAACGTTGCCCGCGTTGAGGATGGCGACTTGTCGCGTCTTCCGCAGGTGTTGCAGCGCATGTTTGGTGCTGAGCAGTATGCGGCGGTGAAGGAACACTTGCGCAATGATGCGGGTCGGATTACGACTGAGGCGGCGGCGACGTTCTTTGAAGAGTTTGGTGCTGCCGCTGCCGCCCAGCGAGCTTCCGGGGAGTAGTCCGTGAGTGCCGTGGCCCGCGTTGTCGGGGGGCGGCTTCACGTTGGCAGTCTGCGGCTACGGGTGCGGCATGAGGCGTTCGATGATCCGGGCGTGTTGCGTCTGATTTCGTCGGGCGCGCTTGGTGCTATGCCGCGAGTGCTGTCTGCGGTGCTGTACGAGGACGATTACTTGGCAGTGCGGCAAGTGCTCGCGGAAGAAGGTGCGGGGGCTGCTGCGGGCATCCTACGGGCTGTCGTCGCACACTCTGCCCCGCACCTGCCAACGTTCATGTGGATGCTGCATGAGCATCCCGGCGCGCTCGGGGCTGACTTTCAAAGGTTCTACCAGATGAAGCTCCGGGATGCCTTGGATGATGAGTCGCCACGCTACCTATCCGAGCTGGCGGTGAACCTGCCTGCTGAGGGTGCGTTGCATCGTGCGGCTAATCCCGATTGGCAGTGGGACATTCACGCGCACCTGGCCGCCGCCCAGATCGACATCCTGCAAATGCTGCGTTGGGAAGCCGCGAAACTGGCCGGCGCAAAGCCTGGTAAGAAACCAGAACCAGTTGAACGTCCTGGCGTGAAGCCAAATAAGGATGTCAAGACGATTGGCAAGGGCGAGGGCTTCGAAAGTATCGAAGACTTTGATGCTTGGTATGCCGAAGAGCAGGCGCGGATGAAGCCCGCCATTGAAACCGAATAATCGATCTAATGGGCACCTCCGGCTGGGGGTGCCCATTGGCGTTCCGTAGGGGGCTTACGTGTCTGAATCCGTGGAATTGGGCGTGGCCTATTTGAGCTTGGTGGCTTCCACCAAGGGCATGAAGCCTTCCGTCCGTGCCGCCATGAAGGAACTGGATCTTGAGACTGGGAAGGCCGCGCAGAAGACTGGCAAGACCTGGCAGGACAAGGTCGGCAAGTCGATGCAGAAGTCACTCAAGTGGGGCGCGCTGGGCATCGCGGGCATTGGCGCTACTGTTGCGACTCTGGCGGCCAAGGGTGGCATTAGTCGAGCGCTGAATATTGAGGATGCGCAGGCGAAGCTCAAGGGCCTTGGGCACGATACGAAGACTGTTGACACGATCATGTCCAATGCGCTGGCTTCTGTAAAGGGCACGGCGTTTGGCTTGGGTGACGCCGCTACCGCTGCTGCTGCTGCTGTGGCGTCCGGGGTCAAGCCGGGCAAGGATCTGATCCGCACTCTCAAGCTCACTGGTGATGCTGCGACGATTGCGGGCACGGATTACGGTTCCATGGCCGCGATCATGAATAAGGCGTCTGCTTCCAATAAGGTGCAGGGCGACATTCTTGCTCAGCTTGGCGATATGGGTATTCCCATTGTTCAGTTGCTGGGTAAGGAGATGAAGCTTTCCGCGTCTGAGGTTTATGAGGCGGGCGAGAAGGGTGCTATTAGCTTTGCTCAGTTGCAGAATGCGATTGAGTCGGGCATGGGCGGTGCGGCGTTGTCGTCGGGCAAGACGTTCCGTGGTGCGTGGGCTAATACGATGGCTGCGCTTGGGCGTGGTGGCGAGACGGTTATCAAGCCGGTCTTGGATTTGTTGCGCGATGGGTTCAATAAGGCGATTCCTGTTATTGACAACATCACGAATGCGTTGAAGCCGTTTATGGCGACGTTTACGGAGAAGGCCCCTGATGTGATCAATGAGATCGCTGGTGGCTTCCGTGCGTTTAGTGAGTCGTTCCGGATTGCTGATGGCGATATTACGTCGTCTGGTTTCCCTGGGTTTATGGAGCGCCTTGGTGGTGCCGCGGGTATCACTTGGGATGTGTTGCAGAACAAGGTTGTTCCGGCGTTGAAGGATGCCGTTGAGTGGATCAAGCAGAATCGTCAGTGGATTGAGCCGTTGACTGTTGCGGTGCTTTCTGGTTGGGCTGCTTGGGTTTTGTATAACGGTGTCACGGGTGCGTACACGAGTATTGCTAAGCGCATTACGGATGTCTTGAAGGGCCAGACTGTTGTTCAGTGGGCGCTCAATGCGGCGATGAAGGCTAACCCGATTGGGCTTATCATTTCTGCGGTTGTGGCTCTTGTTGCTGGGTTCATTTATTTGTGGAAGACGAATGAGGGTTTCCGGAACTTCTTCATTGGCATGTGGAATGGGATCAAGAGCATTGTCGGCACTGTTGGCAAGTTCATTGGTGGTGTTTTCCAGGCTATTGGTGATTGGGTTTCGAAGACTCTGGGCCCGGTGTTTGAGTGGTTGCGGGACACGATTGTTAAGCCGGTTTTTGATGCGATTAGTGGCGCGGTTTCGGCTACGGGTGACAAGGTTGGCGGCGTATTCACTGCGATTTCGGATTTCATTCGGAACACTCTTGGGGCTGCGTTTACGTGGTTCCGCGATTCGGTAGTTACTCCGGTGATGAATGGTGTTCGGGCTGCGATTGATGCGGCGTGGGCTTTCCTTGAGCCGATCTTCCGGGCTATTGGCGATGTTGTGATGAAGGTTCTGGCCCCGGTGTTTGATCACTTGTACAACAATGTGATCAAACCTGTTTGGGGTTTGATCAAGTGGTACATCGATTTCGTTGCGAACGTTCTGCTGTTCATTTTTGACTTGATTGTTTTCACGGTGACGAAGGTTCTGGCTCCTGCATTTGTGTGGCTGTATCAGAACGTTATCAAGCCGATGTGGGCGAACATTCAGAAGTTCATTGGTGTGGCTTGGGCTGTCATCAAGGGGATCTTTACGGCTGCTGTTGGGTTCGTGAAGACGGTTCTTGGTGCGGTGTTCATTTGGTTGTACCACGGGATTATCAAGCCTGTTTGGAATAGTATCAAGTCGTTTATTTCGACGGCTTGGACTGGGATCAAGGCTGTGTTCACGATCCTTGTGAATTACGTGAAGACAACTCTTGGGAACGTGTTCAAGTGGTTGCGTGACTCGATCATCAAGCCCGTGTTTGACGGTATCAAGTGGGTTGTGTCGACGTGGTGGGCTGGCGTGAAGATCATCTTCAACGCGGTTCGTAACTTCTTGCGTGACACTCTTGGGCCGATCTTCCGTTGGTTCCGTGACAGTGTTATCAAGCCTGTTTGGGATGCTATTTCCCGGAAGGTGAAGGATGTTTGGAATAACGGTATCAAGCCGGTGTTCAGGGCATTTGGCGATTTCATTGGTGACAGGGTTGTTCCTGCGTTCAAGAGTGCTGTCGAGAAGATCGGTGACATTTGGGACGGCATCAAGAAGGCTGCGGGTACGCCTGTTTACTTCGTGATGGAAACGATTTATAACCAGGGCATCAAGAAGGCTTTTGATGCGGTTGCGAAGAACATTGGTTCGGATGCTCGTTTGCCGGGTATGGATACGTCTGGGATTCCGCACTTTGCTAAGGGTGGTTTGGCTCGTAAGGGTTGGGCTGTTGTTGGTGAAGAGGGTCCGGAGTTGGTGAACTTCACTGATCCGGGGCGTGTGTATACGGCGGCTGAGACTCAGGCTATGTTGGCTGGTCGTGCGCAGGCTCCAACTGATTCGTTGTCGGCGCTTTCGGGCGCTAGTCCGGGTCAGGCGAAGCTTGCTAATGGTGGGTTCTGGTCTGACACTTGGGGCGGTATCGCTGGCGGCGTGAAGGGCGCGTTCGACAAGGGCGTGAGTTGGGTTCGTGGTGGTTTGGCGAAGGCTGCTGAGCTGGTGTTGAATCCGATCAAGAACCTGATGTCGAACAAGTTGGGTGCGGGCGGGTTCGCCGGCCTGTACTCGGGTGCGTTCACGAGCGCGATTGACAAGGTTATCGGTTGGGTTCGCGGCAAGGATGAGGAGTTCCCTGCTGATGCTGGTTCTGCTGGTTCTTTCTCGGGTCCGAAGGGTATGTTCCATCGTCCTTCTGCTGGTCCTTATACGTCGATGTTTGGTCCTCGTTGGGGCGCTTTCCATGCTGGTGTTGATATTGCTGGTGGCGGCAAGACGTTCGCCGCGTTGAACGGCATTGTTGAGTTCATTGGTAAGGGTGGCGGTCTTCCTGGGCGCACGGGTCACGGTATCCGCTTGGGTCACGGTGGAGGTTTCCAGACTTACTACGGACACAACCCTTACAACGGGGTTCAGGTCAAGGCGGGACAACAGGTCAAGGCGGGGCAGCACATTGGTTATCAGGGTGCTACCGGCAATGTGACTGGTACTCACCTTCACTTCGAGACGCTTCAAAATGGTCGCGCAGTGAACCCGATGTCATACCTTCACGACAGTGGCGGTTGGCATGCTCCGGGAACCATGTCCTACAACGGACTCAAGGAACCCGAAGCAATCCTCACGCCGGGGCAATGGTCGTCCATTGAATCCCTGGCACTGAGTAAGCAGACCGGCAATCAGCGGGTAACCGTTGTTATCGGCAACCGCGAATTCGAAGGTTACATGGACGAACGAGTGGAGGCCGGAATGGGCAAGGTTGCTGTTAGTGCTGGAGGTCGACGCCGATGAGTGTTGTCTTTGGTGAACCGACCCCGTTCTTCCTCGAGCTCGAGCCGTTGAATGATGGTGTTCCGCGTGTGCGGATCACCATCTACAACGTTCCACCGGGGACGACCATTCAGATTCGCCGCACGAGTGGCGGCGAAACAATGGTCGTGCAGGGCATCTTTTCTCAGGTCACTTCTGATGCTGGCGTGTTTGTCGATTGGGCTGCCCCACTGAATGTGGAGGCAACGTACACGGTTTTGGTTGATGGGCAGGCGCAGTATTCGGGGTCGGTTACTTTGACTTCGGATACTGCGTGGATTCAAGACCCATTGCAACCGGATCAGGCGTTGCCCGTGCATCCTTCGTCGGCGGCCATTCCGGGGAACCTGGTGTTGGACGCTGAGGCTTTGGCTTCGGTGGCTTATGCGGCTCCGGGTGAGACTGTCCGAATTATGGGGTCGCGTTATCCGCGGTTCTTTGGTGGGGGCAGGCAGGGCGGCACTGGTGTTGCCCTGCCTTTGTTGGCGATGACACCTGAGATGCATGATGCGTTTCTGGGTGTTATTGCTGAGGCTCCGATCTTGTTGTTCCGTCCGTTGCCGTCGATGCGTCCGTTGCCGCCTGTCTGCTATTTGCGGGCTGACGTGACGGACGCACCGCCGAACACTGTGGCGGGGCGCGAGATAGCCCGCTTCACGGTTGAGGGCGACCTCGTGAAAGCCGTCCTCCAAGCCGCCGTATCAGGGTTCATCACGTACGCGCAGGTTGACGAACTGCTCGCCGGGTATACGTACGGCGACGTTCAAGCTGCCGCTGCTTCGACCATGTACTTGGACTGGCAGAAGAACCCACTCATATTCACATCCCTGTAGGAGGCCATTGTGCGCACCATTCCACCCGCGATGCTTGAGGCGTTGGCCGGCTCAACACCGGACGCACGTTTGTCGTGTGAAGCCTTGTATGGGGGGGCTGTGGCGGCTGCTGAGTTGGATGTGTCGTCGTGGTCGATGTCGTGGCGGTTGGGTGATCAGCAGATGGTGCAGGGCTCGGCCAGTTTCACGGTGCAAGATCCTGATGGGTTGCTTGCACCGTGGAGCTTTGATGAGCCTTTGTCGGTGGGTGGTTCTCGTATTCGGACTTTGTTTGAGTGTGGGGGCGAGTCGCTGCCGATGGGCGAGTGGGTGATTTCTCGGAATCGGCCGAATGAGGTTTGGCGGATTGTTGGCCCGAATCTTACGTGGGTTCATGGTGGTGCGACGGTTCCGTTGGATGGGGCTGATTTGACGCAGTTGTTGGCTGATGATCGGTTTATGTCTCCGGAGGGGCCGGGGTTTGGTGCTACGGCGTTCTCTGAGATTGAGCGGTTGTGTGAGGGCATCATTGGTGTGGTGTTTTCTGGGGTCACTGATCGCGCGGTTCCGGCGAACACGGTCTATCACGAGGAACGCGTGAATGCTGTTGCTGACCTGGTGAAGATGATCGGCGGCGAGTACCGGGTGAATGGTGATGGCCTGCTCGAGGTGTTCAATCCGGCGCGTCCTGCTTTGCCGATGTGGGAGATCACTCCGGGCGAAGAGGGCGCACTGGTTGCTGTGGGGCGTGAGCAGTCGCGGGACAACTTGTATAACGCGGTTGTGTCGACGGGGCAGACGGATGCGGGCGATGAGCTGCGCGCGTACGCGACCTTGGCTTCGGGTCCACTGCGGTTTGATGGGCCGTTTGGTCGCAAGCCAATGTTCCACACTGCTCAGGCTCAAACGCAGTCGGGTGTGCAGGCTGATGCTGATACGACGCTGCGGAATCGGGTGGAAGCGTCTACGACGATTCTTGAGGTTCATTGCGCGCCGTCCCCACTCTATGAGATTGGGGATTGGGGGGTTGTTGCTCAGCCTGTTGTTGATGGGACTGTTTACCCGCTTGTTGGGCGGTGTGTGGAGGTTTCGTTGTCTGGTGGTTCTGATGGTTTTGCGGCGATGAAGCTGTCTATGGAGTGCGCGACTTCTGATGTGTTGGAGGTCGCCCGGTATGTGAGGCGGTCAATGCTGTGAGGCGTCTTGAGGATGTGATTGATCCGGCTAAGGATCGGGTTCGTCTTGTGCCTGGTTATGCGGCTGATGGGAATCTGGTGTCGATTGGCGGTTTGGTGCAGTCGGCTATTTGGACTACGGGTGTGATCGCTGTGAAGGGTGATCCGATTCAGGTGCTTGTGGTTGATCGTCCGGACGCGCCATCCATGTTCTTGGTTATTGGTCGCACGGGCCGTTATGAGGCTCCTGCGCCGGCTCCTGAGAGGCCGTGGGAGGGCACTGTGGCTACGGCTCCGGTGGGGTCGGACACGATCACGGTTGACACGACGGCTTTGGGTACGGTGACGGCAACGTTCGTTGCTTCGTATACTCCCGCGGTGTCGGATCGTGTTGGCTTGCAGTGGTTGGGGAACAAGGTTCGCGTGGTTGGCAAGGTTGGTGTTACACCGACACCTCCACCGGACCCTGAGCCGGAACCTGCCCCGGAGAAGCTGGCCCCTGTCGCACCGCCTCCGCCGAAGAAGTCTACGGGCACGAATACGTTTACGGCGTCGAACTCGGGCACGTTCTCTTCCGGGTACGGGGTTTGGAACAGCTATTACAAGACGGACTTGTACCAGGGGTTCTGGTCTGGTCCGGGGAACAATCGTGGCGCGTGGTTTTATCACGGCAAGCCTGGGTTGTTGAAGGGCAAGAAGGCGACGAAGGTTGAGATTTGGTTGCCGCCTCGCAGGCGCGCGGGTTCTTACAACTCTTCGGTGGATATCAACATTTATTTGCATGGGTCGAAAACGCGGCCATCGGGTGACGTGACCCGAGGCGCGTCCACGTCAATCACGATCCCCGCCAACTTTGGTGGCGGCTGGAAGCCCCTGCCCGCATCGTGGGGCGACGACATTATTAGCGGTGACGGTATCGGCATCGCGGGCGGATCTTACGCAGGTCTTGAGGGCATCGGGCGCAGGTCTGCCTCCGGTCAAATTCGAATCAACTGGGAGGCCTAAATGGCTGCTACATGGAACGGGAATAGTGTCCCGTCTGAGACTGACCCTTGGGCTTTGGTCGCGGACATGGGGAAGATGGCGGCACTGAACAACCGCGTCATCCCCGTGTATTCGAAGGCTGAACGTGACGCACTGGCGGTGACCGCGCCCGCTGGAGTGATCCCGGACGGCACAGTGGTGTTGCGGCTGGATCAGGTTCAGTACGGCGCGGTCATGGATGTGTTCACTGGTGGCGTGTGGGTCGACGGGTTTACCGAGTGGATCAACGTAACACTGAATGCAGGTTTCGCGGTTCAGTCACGTTTCCAGTACGCACGCTTGAACGGCATCTACATGTTCCGTGGTGGCGTGAGTAGCACGGGGCTGACAACTGAGAGCAACTTCAACGTTGGGTTCATTCCTTCCAGCTCTGCACCGGGAACGTTCAACTATTGGACGGTTGCCACGGATAGTGCTAATCACCAGGGGCGCGGCGAGTTGCGGGCTGACGGTCAGGTCTGGTTGCGCACGGGCTCGTCGGTGCGCGCTTACTACATGTACGACGTGGCGCGTTGGGGCCTCGGATAAATCCCACCACCTCTCACCCTTCTTCTTTCGCACCCCACTGTGGGTGCTTTTCTTTTGCCCTAGGAGGCTGTCATGCCACTGACTCATATTCCCGCGCAGATTGCGCTATCGAAGATCACCGGGACGGTTGTCGCCGGAGGTACTGGAACGCTTTACGCGTTCAATGATCCGACCTTCATCACGCCGTTGCAGGCGTACAGCGGAGACGGAACGCCGATACCAACCCCGAATTCGAACGCGGCTGGACGCATCCCTGAGTTCTGGGTGAATATCTCGGATCAAGACCCAGGGATTTATTGGGTGGCTGGCGGGACCGACCCAACCTTCGTGTACTCGGTGAACGGGTTCCGCGGGAAGTCCGCATACCAGCATGCCGTTGAGTCCGGGTATGTGGGGGATGAGGCAACTTTCGGGCTGCTTCTTGCCAATGTTTCGGTGGCGTCAGAAAGTGCTCAGTCTGCTGCTGCTTCTGCTACTCAGGCTGCCTTGGATGCTCAGGACGCTGCTGGTCTTGTGGGTGCTCCTGCTGGTGAGGCTGTTCTTGCTGCGGTGTCTGATGGTGGTGCGGCTCGTGATGAGCTTTTGTCGTCGTTTGTTGAACGTCGCGGTGAGCGTGGTGTCACCCGCACGATCTACGTGCGCGCTGATGGTCTGGACACCAACGATGGGAAAACCCCTGTCACCGCCTTCCGCGAAATCCGAGCCGCCGTCGACTCCCTCGCCGCGGACATGCCCGTGCTCCGTGGCTCCGTTGTCATCGACGTGGGGGCAGGCAGCTACAAGGGTGGCATCCGGTTGCCGAACACTCGCACCATGTCGCAGGACGCGTTCTTGACGATCAAGGGGCCTTCTGTTGGCGGGCATCCGAACGTGCCTACGGTGCTGATCGACTACGCGCTGGACACGGCCCCTACGTGGGGTCTGCTTGCGGAGAATGGTTGGTGGCTCTGGGTCGAGGACATCAAGTTCATCGGCGCATTCAACACCGCGCTGGACTGCCGATCCGACGTGACACTACAACGCCGCAACGTGCACATCGACGGGGCCGCGATTGGTGTCAACCTCACCAACAGCGTCATCGATAACGCAACGGGCGGCATCGTCGAGAACTGCACCAACACTGGCGTGCAAGAAATGTATGGCGCACTTCGCACCTACTCGGGCGGGCCAGGCGGCGCAACACTCTTCCGCAACAACCGGTACGGCATCTACTCGAAAACGAGCCGCGGCGGGCACCTGGATAACGTTGAGTTCGACGGCAACCAAGTGGCATTGCACCTTGACCGGTCAAGCGCCAACGTCACCGGAATAAAGATCAGCAACTCGACCATCGTCGGAATCTCACTCAAGGATTCTGAGATCCACGGCGAACTGTCGATTGTCTGGACAAACAATTTGCGGCGCGTCCTGGTCTACGGTCCAGGCTCGAGCGAGTCAGGGGCTTACGGCTGGGGCGACGAGCCACAGGCAACGTTGCGAACCGGCATTACTCCGCCGATCTGCATCGCGCAGGACTACACGCCCCAGACGGTTACTGGAACGCTGGTCGCAACAACGGTCGCGAGCTTCAATGAGATCCTGCAAGCCGACCGTTATGCAGTCAAAGGGCGGCGGCTCAAGGTGCGGGTTGTTGCATCGACAAATGCGACGCTTGCCGGTGTCGTGTATTTCCGTATCCGCGTTGCCACGTCGAACACGATGACGGTTGCGGTCCCTGCTGGTGTTACGGGTGGGTCGGTCGTTGTTGAGGCTGACATGGTTTGCACGGCGGATGGAAACAATCAGCTATGGAGCACCACCCATATGACGGGGAACGGTAACTCGCGTGGCTATCATGCTGCGACGACGATTGATCTGACGTCGGCGGCTCGCTCGGTTGATGTGCAGGTTCAGCCGTTCGCCACTGGTGATTCGATCACGGTTCACGCGGTCGAAGTCTTCGGCTAAGCCAAATGGAAGTGCTCGCGGGGCACGTATCAGTGCGCGCCCCGCGAGCACTTCAAAAGTCAGCCGCCTACAGCCAACCCGTAGCGAACAGATTGTTCATAATCGATGAACTCGCGGACCTGCTCAACCGATTGCCGGGCGGCCTCGGCAACTTGCTCGTCGCTCGCCCCCGCGTCTCGCGCTTCAAGAATCGACTCCAGCAGGTCTCCTGACCCATCCTGGTCTTGCGGTTCCGACCCGTTACGTTCTTCCGCGTTTCGCACCGCTTCAAGAGCCTCATCAATAGTCATGCGCCCAGCCTACCCGAGCGCCCCGACATTTAAAACCTCCCGAAAGGCACTCCTATGCCCCAACATTCTTACGCCGGGTAGCCGTCATGCCCGACTGGCTCCCGTACCTAATCGCAACAGTCGTCGGCATACTCGCCGCGACCATCGGCTGGATCATCAAAAAAGCTTGGCCGTTCCTCCGCAAAGTAACCCACTTCTTCGACGACCTCATAGGCGAACCCGAACGACCCGGATCACCAGCTAGGCCCGGGCTCATGGAACGCGTCGCAACCATTGAACACGAGGTCCGCACTAACCACGGCACATCGCTCAAAGACTCGGTAAAGCGCATCGAGGCCAAGCAGCTCGAGCAGGGCGAACAGTTGGATGAGCAATCTGACAAGCTCGAAAATCTGCACGACCGCTACGTACGCCCAACCGACTAAACCTCAAGCCCGCCACGTGCGGGCCTTTTCATTGACCGAAAACTCGTCGGGGGGCGAGCCAACACACTTGGGAGAACAAATTGGCTATTCAAACCGCAGCAATGAAAAACCCGGTCGCCACCGCCTACGGGGCAACCGCCACACACGGCGCACTCTACACCACGACCCCCGGCGCAACAGCAGGCACCGAACCCACAGGCGGCACCCCAGCCTACGCACGCAAACCCCTCACGTGGGGCGCACCAACTAACGGCGTCATCCAAGCCGTCGCAACATTCGACATCCCGGCAGGCACAACCATCGTCGGCCAAGGCGTACACACCGCACTAACCGCTGGCACCTACCTCGACGGCGGGGCTGTAACGTCACAATCGTTCGCCACACAAGGCACCGCAACCGTCACGTTCACCTACACCCAGACATAAGGGTAGGCGGTCGGGATGAGTGTCATCCAGCAGGCCACAGGACAGTTCAACGGCAACGCACCCTTCACGGTCGCGCTCCCCGCCGCATCCTCAGCCGCAAACACGGTCATCGTCGTCATCGCAGGCAACGCAGCAATAGCCACCCCCACCGGATTCACCCTCCGCACCAGCCAGGTCAACTGGATGGGCCACTACCTCTGGGACCGGGCAGGCGGGGGGACGTCCTACAGCTTCACCGCCAACGGACAAGGCATCTGGTGGATAGCCGAAGTAACAGGCGCATATGACACCGCACAATCGGCAAACAACACCGCAACCGGCACCACCTACACCAGCCCATCGATCACGCCCGCAACAGGAACCCGAACCCTTATCGGATCACTCGGGAGCATCCAGCCGGGCACGCCTCGAACCGTAACGTTCAGCGCCGGATGGACTGAGCAATTTGATGGGTTCGTAACTGCTGGCGACTACCCCTCGCATGCCCTTGCTGTCCGGGAATCACCTGGCAGCACGGCGTACACGTTCACGGGCACGTTCTCGGCTGGTACGGGTGGCAGGTCTGCGATTATCGCGGCCTATGTTTCCGGTGATGCGGGAACGGCGCTTAGTTGGACGGCGAACTTTGCGGGCGCTGGGTCGCTTTCCGCTACGTCCAATCCGGCACTGGTGAAGGCTGGGGCGCTCTCGGGTTCGGGTGCGCTTGTGGGTGCGTTGAAGCCAGGATTCGCAAAGTCTGCCGCACTGGCCGGCGCGGGATCACTGACAGTCACCCTAACGCCAGCCACAACGGCACAGGGCGCACTCACGGGCGCTGGGACACTCGCCGGGGCACTCGCACCCAACACCCAGATAACAGCCGCCCCAAACGGCACCGGGACGCTCACAGCAACACTCACCGGAACAACCCAACACCAATGGACAGCAACCCTCCAAGGCGAAGGCGCACTAACCGCGACCCTCACCAAAGGCATAAGCATCCATTACGTGTTCAACGGCAACGGGGACAACACCGCCACACTCGCCCCCACCCTCACAATCTCCGCAACCCTCAACGGCAGCGGAACCCTCACCGACGCACAGGAGCCAAACATGGCACAACCATCCCCAGACTGGGGCCTCGTCCTACTCAAATGGGCAGGCACGTACCTCGACGGAACCCCATGCGCCGGACGCCTCAAGCTCGCATTCACAGGCGGCATCCGACAAGACGCCGACATCGAAACGCCACTCTCCATATACCCCGCACCGTTCAGCGTCACCCTGACAACCAAAACCGTGTTGTTCTCCGGGACGCCACGCACGGTCGGGTACGCGGAACTCTGGGTGCCAGCAACCGACGACCCCGACATCACCGGAACCGGCGACGCCTACTACACCCTCACCGAAGAACTCAACGCAGGCGGCGGGCGCACCGCAGTCAAGTTCCTCGCCCCAGTCGCCGCACCAATCGACGGCATCTGGCTCAACACACTCGAATCACTCTAAGGAGCCCGTCGTGCGAGAACAACTAGTCATGGGCTCCACCCAAACATACGGCGGCGTGAGTCGGTGTACGTCCATCACCGTTCATGAGACAGCGAACACGACCGCGGGAGCGAACGCTCAAGCCCACGCCAACCTACAAACAAACGGGAACGTCCGGCAAGCATCCTGGCACATCACCGTCGACGACACCGAAGCGATCCGCTCCTACCCGGACACTGCCCAGTGCTGGCATGCAGGCCCAGAGGCAGCGCACAGTATCGCCGTCGAAATCTGCGTGAACAGTGACGGCGACTACGACAAAGCATTCGCTCGAGCAGGCCAAGTCGTCGCGGACCTACGCGCCGAACACGGACTCACACGCGCAGACGTGAAACAGCACTGGACATGGACCGGCAAAAACTGCCCATCCAACATGATCCTCGCCAACCGCTGGCCCGAATTCCTAAACCTCACCGACCCCAAGGAGAACCACATGGGCAGCATGGTAAGCCCATTCGAAGGACGCCTAACCGCCAACCACCACACAGGCGGCGGATACCGTGGGCACCGCGGCATGGACATCGCACCACCCAAGCCGGGACAAACCGGCAAGCCTGTGTACGCGGCGTTCGCTGGCACCGTGAAAGAGATCCACCGAGGCGCGCGACATGGCAACCGCAACAGCACGTGGGCACCGCAACGCACCGGCAATGGTGGACTCATCGCAAACCCGGACGGCGAGGGCAACGGTTACAACCACGTGACCATGCTCGCATCGCTCAAGGTGGGCGACTGGGTGAACGCTGGCGAACTCATCGGACACAACGACACGTCCGGCACACAGTCCGGCCCACACCTCCACTTCGAAATGTGGGGAAGCTGGAAAGATCCGTACTCGGACTACAACCCGCGCCTCGCATTTGACGCGCACGGAGTCAAGCCAGGTTCCGCACCGGCTCTCATCGTCGCGCCCGTCGCGGTCGTGAAGCCTAAGCCGAAGCCCACGAGCAAGCCCGCGACGAAGCCTAGCTCGAGCGGCAACTCCAAGGCCGACAACATCGCCATCCAAAAGGCACTCAAGGCAATGGGCCTGTACTCCGGGATCATCGACGGCGTCGACGGGTCCATGCAGAAGGCCGCGGTGAAGGCGTTCCAAAAGAAGCACGGGCTCGTTCAGGACTCTTACTGGGGTCCGGTCGCGCAAGCCAAGTACGAGGCACTGGGACGCCCGACGAAGCCCGCCGCAAAAAAGTACACCACCGTCCGCCGCGGCTCCCGTAACTCCACCGTGGGGCGCGTGCAGCAGGCTCTCCGCAGCAAGGGCTACACCAAGCAGATCGTTGACGACGACTTCGGCGCACAAACCGAAGCCAACATGCGCGACTGGCAACGACGCAAGGGCCTCGTGGTCGACGGAATCGCTGGAGCAATCACACAGAAGTCGCTCGGCATCTAATGCTGTATCGGCGTCCCGTGCTCACGGGTACGGCCATGCTGACTGGTGCGGTCCTACTCGGCATTGCGTCCGGCGTCCTATTCCTCGAAGGCATCTTCGCCGCATTCGAACGCCCCCTCAACGCGCGATACCGCGCACACAACCACTGAAAGGCATCTGATGCTGAAAGACATTCTTCCTGCCAAGGTTCGATCCACTTTGTACACTGTGTACGCAATTCTGGCACTCGCACTCGGTGCAACTCAGGTCGGATTCGCGTCCGCTGATGCAGGACAGCCTACTTGGCTGACTGTCACGCTGGCCGTGTTCGTGTTCGTTGGTGCCGGTCTTGGCTTCACTGCTACGGCGAACACCCCGAGCACTGCCAAGCGCGGCGTTCACCTGGACTAGCACGCCGCACAAGTTTCCCCGTTAGCGGGGGTCGCGTCACGGCGACTGGACCGTGACATCGTCGGACGGCGCACCGTGCACAGGTGCGCCGCCTGACACAACCCATGTTCTCCCTACAGAAAGGCGCTCAACATGCGCAAGCTCTACGTAACTCTCTCTGCCGCTGTCGTCGCTATGGTCCTCGGAGCTGGCCCCGTCGCCGCAGCTATTCACTTGGATTGATCTAGACACATGAAACGCGCCTCATCCTTCACCGGGTGAGGCGCGTTTTGTGCGTTACGGGGTTGCGTACATTACCGAGTATCGCTAGACTTGGGATATGAGCAAAACACCAGACCTCAACGAAAACCTAGCCCACCTATCAAACCAAGTGCGCGCCGCCGAAGTGAAGCTAGCCGAAGCACGCGAAGCACGCGACCAACTGATTCGCAAGCAAGTCGCCTACAACGAGCGCACCATGTACGCCATCGCAAAGATCACCGGCATCACACAAGCCGGCGTCCGCAAAATCGTCAACAAGTAACCACCCAAGTAAAAGCCCCCGCGAAGACTGGCATCTTCCGAGGGCGCGACCGAATCACGGAAGGATTCGATATGCAACAGGATACCACCCAAGCAACACTCACAGTCAAAGGCTTCACCCCCTACGCACAAATACCCCGATGGATCATCCGGTCAGGAGACGCCCTCTCCCACGGCGCAGTACGACTCTACGGCGCGATCATGACCTACGCGGACAACGACACCAAAGCCGCATTCCCAGGCCGTGAGAAGTTGGCCGAAGACATCGGAGCAAGCGTCGCCACAGTCAAACGCGGCATCAAAGAACTCGAAACATACGGCGCACTCATCGTCACCCGCCGACGCAACCAGCGCACCGGAAACTTCTACTCCAACCACTACGTCTTGGTGTTCGAAAACCCGCGGGTCATCAGTGACCCACCGCCAAGAGCCATGGATGACCCGGTAACTACATCCAAGGTAACTAGACCCACCTCTTGCACGTCCGATGAATCAGACAAGCAAAACACTTTCACGGTCGAACAAAGTTCAACCGCGACAAATCCAGGAGAGCTCAGCCAAGGGCAACGCAAGATCCTCCGCGGACAACTAGTCGTCATAGGCAAAATGATCGAGGGTGGAAGAAAGTTCCATGACGCCGACGTGCAATACGAATGGGACACCTTCATTGGCATGGTCGAAGAAGCTTTCCCCGCCGACTTCGACGCGCAGTTCAGTGACTTGCTCTGGAATCAGAAGTGGACAGTCAGCGCCAAGGTCGCCACACCCTACGGTGCCGGCGTCGAGCTGAACAAGATCATCAACACCGCACTAGGCCAATAAGCACAAAGATGCCCCCGAACCTTCCGGAATTACCGGATAGTTCGGGGGCGCTTTTTTGTTCACAACTATTCACATGTGAACCGCGCCATGGGATCTTCCATGATCTGCTCAACAGTCAGCCCAGGGAACATCCCATCTGGGCCGTGAACACCTTCCGCATAATCACGCAAGCACTCAGGGTCGACTTCCGCGGCGGGGGCAGGAGTGTACGCGGGCAACTTATCAAACTCAGCCTCAGCATCACGGAACCCCTCACACACCGCCACCACATCCGGATCATCCAAATGAGCCTCCAGGGTGTCGCCCTCCAAGTCCGCGACACCCTGCGCCCACTCACGCAAACACTCGTCAAACGCCGCCGTGTCACCGCTGGGGGCCTCCGCAGTGGTCGACTGGGCAACCGGAGCCGCTGGTGATCCTGGGGCCGCAGAAGGCGCAGGAGAACCGCACGCCGAAAGGGTGAGCAAAAGACCAGCGGCCAAAATACCAAGTGAGTGCTTCATGGTTCGAGTATCATCCTTCAAAGTTAGAAAAGCAATGGGGAAAGTGGGTCGAGTTCTCATGCTTCAAGCTCTACACGCTTGCGACCCCGCGACGGCCTTCACGGGGTCGATGTCGAACAGCCCACCCATCGCTGCGCCCATCGTCTCGGCACCCCGGCGCAGCGCCTCGGGCATAAGGTGCGAGTAAATCTTGGATGTCGTATTGATCGACTCGTGGCCCATCAGGCGGGACAGGTCGAAGATGCTCATCGGCTTCTCTCCGCTCAGCATCCATGAGGCGTACGTGTGGCGCAGGTCGTGGATGCGCGGCGACTTCTTTAGGCCAGCAGCCTGTGCAGCCGCTACAGCCGGCTTCCACGCCTTGTGGAAGATCGCTTGCGAGGTCACCTCTCCCCCGGCCTTCATTCGGAACACCTGCCCATCAGCCGCACACGCCTGTACCTGGGGCGCAACAGCTCTCGCTAGGGCCGGGTCCATCGGGACGGTCCTGCGCGCCCTCTCGGTCTTCGGTGGGCCTATCGTGCGCCCGTTCTTCTGGTCGCGCTTCCATGCCTTAGTGACGCGCACCGTGTACTCGCCGCCCTGGTCGCTGAAATCTCCCGGTGCCAATGCGGTTGCTTCACTGAACCGTAGCCCGGTGCCGACAAGGAAAAGGATGAACGGGTGGAAGTGCTTGTCCATGTGTTGCAGGATTAGCGCCAATTCGGCCTTGGTGAGGAAGGTCGTCTTGTCCTCGGTGTGGTCGTTCTTTGGAAGTCGCGTGTGCTCGCATGGATTGTCTGCGCGGTACTTCTTGTAGATCGCCGTCTTGATGATCGAGTACAGGAAGCCGTGTGTATTGCTGATCGTCTTGGGTGACAGGTCTTTGCCGCGCATGTAGGTGACCCACTCGGCGAGGTCTTCTTCGGTGAGCAGGTTCACCGGCATGTCGCCCAGTGTGGGGTTGATGTGATTCTCAAGCATGCGTTCGTAGGTGTGCATGGTGTGAACGCTGATGTCGCTTAGTCGCTTGAGGTGGGTCTGTGCGACGTCTCGGATTTTGGGGCTATCAGAGGACGCGGCGAGGATTTGACGCTCTGCCTTGAGGGCGTCGTGGTCGCATGCTTCGAGCACCTTTTTGAACATCAGCGCTTGGGGCTCGGTATCGAAGGATTCGTTGTGCTGCTTGCCTTGTACGCGCCACTTCACCTGATAGGAGGTGGTGATCCCCTTCGCGTTTTTGCGGGGTATGAGACTAGCCATGTGCCCAAGTTTAACTGACCTTGGGAACGGAAGCGAGAGAAATGGGAACAGGCCCGGAAACATCTGCATGTTTCCGGGCCTGCATTGGTCGGGCTAGCGGGATTCGAACCCACGGCCTCCTGACCCCCAGTCAGGCGCGCTACCAAGCTGCGCCATAGCCCGGTTGCTTTCGCAGCCGTTCTCCCTCACTCTCGTGAAGGTGCCGTCTGCGAAAAGCTCCGTGATTACCCTACCCTATTTTTTGGGCTACTTCGAACGCTGGCGCTTTTCGCGCACTCGCATCGAGACTTCAATGGGGGTTCCCTCGAAGCCAAAGGTCTCGCGAAGCCTGCGGGTAATGAACCGGCGGTACCCCGGATCCAGGAAACCTGTGGTGAACAGCACAAATCGCGGCGGACGCGAGGAGGCCTGGGTGCCGAAGAGAATACGCGGCTGCTTGCCTCCGCGCAGGGGGTGCGGGTGCGCCGCCACAAGCTCGCCCAGGAAGGTGTTGAGCTTGCCGGTGGAGATGCGCTTGTCCCAGGATTCCAGGGCCGTGTGCAGGGCGGGAACGAGCTTGTCCTTGTGCCATCCGGTCTTGGCCGAGATGTTCACGCGCGGTGCCCACTCGACGTGTGCCAGGTCGGTTTCGATCTCGCGCTCCAGGTAGCGGCGGCGGTCATCGTCCATCAGGTCCCACTTGTTGAACGCGAGCACCAGGGCGCGGCCCGAGTCGATGGTCATCTGCAGGATGCGGACATCCTGCTCGGAGAGGACCTCGTCGACGGCCAGCAGCACGACGGCGACCTCGGCCTTTTCCAGGGCGGCCTGGGTGCGCAGCGAGGCGTAGTAGTCCGACCCCTGGGCCATGTGCTGGCGGCGGCGGATGCCTGCGGTGTCAACGAAGCGCCAGACCTCGTCTCCGAGTTCGACGAGTTCGTCGACCGGGTCGCGGGTGGTGCCGGCAAGGGTGTCCACGACAACGCGCTCGGAGCCGGCCATCTTGTTCAGCAGCGAGGACTTGCCGACGTTCGGGCGGCCGACCAGCGCGATGCGGCGCGGGCCGCCGCGCGGGATGATCCCGCCGAAGGCGGAGTACTCGGGAAGCTTGGAGACCACGGCGTCAAGCAGGTCCGCTGCGCCGCGGCCGTGCAGGGCCGAGACCGGCCAGGGCTGGCCGAAGCCAAGGCCCCAGAGGAAGGAGGCGTCGGCTTCCTGGTTCGCGTCGTCGACCTTGTTGGCGACCAGCAGCACCGGCTTCTTCTTCCGGCGCAGCATCTTCACCACTGCCTCGTCGGTGGCGGTCGCGCCGACGCGGGAGTCAACAACGAAGAGGATGACGTCGGCGATGTCCGCTGCGACCTCGGCCTGCTCGGCCACGCGGGCGTGGATGCCCTTGGCGTCGTGCTCCCAGCCGCCGGTGTCGACCACGGTGAAGTTGCGTCCGGCCCATTCGGCCTGGTACGAGACGCGGTCGCGGGTCACGCCCGGAACGTCCTCCACGACCGCCTCGCGGCGGCCCAGGATGCGGTTGACCAGCGTGGACTTGCCCACGTTGGGGCGCCCGATGATGGCCAGCACCGGCGGGATGACCTCGTCGGCGTCGTCGTCGAAGTCATCGCCCAGGTGTGCCAGCAGTTCGGCGTCCTCGGGGTCAAGTTCGTAGTCATCGAGGCCGGCCAGCAGCGCGGTGGCGCGTGCGTCGGCATCCTCGTCGCTGATTTCAGCCAGGCGGTCGGCGATGTGGTCCTCGTTGTTGAACGGGACGTACTCGGCGCCCTCGTCCGGAAGCAGGCTCTCACTCATGGTGTGGTTCCTTTGCGTTGCGTGCCTCCACCAAACGCGGAAGCCGGTATCAATTCAAGCATGTACCCCGCCTCGGCGTGCAGCTTTTGCTGCGCACCGACGCGGGGCGGTGATCCGCCGGCGGCGGATCGGGAGGTTGTATTAGTCGGCCTGGGCCTTGATGGCCTCGAGCACGGCCGTCACCGTTTGCTCGAAATCCATATCCGAGGAGTCCACGGTGGCCACCCCGTCGGCGGCGACGTGGAAGTTCACCACGGTCGAGTCCTTGGCGTCGCGGGCGAGCACCTGGGCCTCGAGTTGGGCGTTGGACTGGGTTCCGCCCAGCTGCAGGCCGCGGCGGCGCAGGCGCGCCTCCTCCGAGGCCGTGAGCAGGATGCGGGCGTCGGCGTCCGGGGCCACCACGGTGGTGATGTCCCGGCCCTCTGCCACGATGCGGTCGTGCGCGGCGATGATGGCCCGCTGCCGGGAAACCAGTTCGGCACGGGCTTCCAGGTTGGTGGCTACCGCCGAGACCGCCTCGGAGACGAAGGGCTCGCGGATCGCCTCGGTGACGTCGGTGCCGTGGATGGTGATGCGTTCCACGTCCGGGTCGGTGGAGATGAACAGGTCGGCTGCCCTGACCGCCGCGGCGACTGCCTCGGCGTCGGAAAGGTCAGTGCCGGCATCCAGCGCATGCCAGGTCACCGCGCGGTACATCGCCCCGGTGTCAAGGTAGGCGGCGCCCAGGCGGCGGGCGGTCTCCTTGGAAACCGAGGACTTTCCGCTGCCGGAGGGGCCGTCGACTGCGACCGTGATTTTCTGCATTACTGCACAACCTTCCATCCAAGTGCACTGAGCACCGTGATCAATTCTTCCCGGCGTCCGGGGATGACGGAGATGTCAACCAGCCCGACCTGGTGCCCGGCGGAGTGTTCCATCCGCAGGTCCTCCATGTTGATGCCGGCGTTCCCGACGTCGGCAAGCAGCCTGGCCACCTGGCCGGGCTTGTCCTTGACCGCGACGGTGACCAGCGCAAATGCCTGCGGCGGGGCGCCGTGCTTGCCCGGGATCCGGGCCTGCCCGGCGTTCCCCTCCCCCATCAGCTCGGCGAGGTCAAGCAGCGCGCCGGGGGCGGTGGGCTCCTCGAGCGTGCCGATGAGCCGGTCCAGGTCCTCGCGCATGCCGCGCAGGATGGGGACCAGGGAACCTGCATTGTGGCTGAGGATCTGGATCCACAGCTTCGGGTCCGAGGCGGCGATCCGGGTGGTGTCGCGCAGCCCGTTGCCGGCAAGCGCCAGCGAGTGCCCCGGTGCGTTCAGCAGCCGGGAGGCAATCAGCGAGGAGGCCACCTGCGGGAAATGCGAGATCAGCGCGACCGAGGCATCGTGCTCGGCCGCGTTCATGCGCGCGACGGTGGCACCCAGATCGATGGCAAGCGCCTCGGCGGTCTTCACCGAGTCGCCGCGCGAACCGGCATGGGCGCACACGACCCACGGCATGGAGGTGAACAGCTCGCCGCGGGCGGATGCCGGGCCGGAGCGCTCGCGTCCGGCCATCGGGTGCGTGCCCACGTAGCGGCCCAGGTGCGCCTCGGTGATGCGCGGATCCTTCCGAACGGCATCGAGGATCGAGCCCTTGACGGAGGCGATGTCCACCACGGTGGACATCGGGAAGTCGACCAGGGCCTGCGCCACGACAGCGGCGGTGACGTCCGGCGGGGCGCCGACGACGACCAGCTCGGGTGCCAGCGGGCGCCCGGGGACGTGAATGGTGCCCGCGCCGATGTCCTGTGCGACGGTTTGTGCGCTGGGCGAGGGGTCGGCAAGCCAGACGTTCAGTCCGCGCTGGCTCAACCCCAGCCCGACGCTGGTGCCCAGCAGCCCGGTGCCGATGACCAGAATCGGTCCGGCAAGGTGCGTGGTGGGCATGTGGCTACATCCCCACCATTGCCAGCAGGTGCCCGACTTCCTGGTTGCCCAGCGGGCGGATGGTGCCCTGCTTCTGGTCGCCGAGGCGGATCGGGCCGACCTGGACGCGGACCAGGCGGGTCACCGGGTGTCCGACCTCCTCGAAGAGGCGGCGCACGATGCGGTTGCGGCCCGAGTGCAGGATGACCTCCACGAGCACGTGGCCCGGGGTGGAGTCGATCAGGCGGAAGGAGTCGACCGACTGCCAGCCGTCCTCAAGCTTGATGCCCTTCTTCATCTGCGCGCCGATGCCGGCGGCCATCGGGCCGCGGACCTGCACCAGGTAGGTCTTGGGGACCTCGAAGGACGGGTGGGCGAGCCGGTTGGCTGCCTCCCCGTCGTTGGTCAGGATCAGCAGTCCCTCGGTCTGGTAGTCCAGGCGCCCGACGTGGAAGAGGCGCGACTGGCCCTGCTTGCGGATGAAGTCGGAGATGCACTTGCGGCCTTCGGGGTCTTCCATGGTGGAGACGACGTTGCGCGGCTTGTTGAAGACGAAGTACTTCATGTCGGCGTTCAGCTGCAGGCGCATGCCGTCCACGTGCACGGTGTCGCGCTCGGGGTCGATGCGGATGCCCGGTTCGGTGATGAGCACGCCGTTGACCTCGACGCGGCCGTTGGCGATCATTTCCTCACAGACGCGGCGCGAGGCCACCCCCGCGTTGGCCATGACCTTCTGCAGGCGCACGCCCTCGAGGTCCGAGTGCGCGGCGGCAGCCTGTGCCCGCTGGGTGGGTCGGGTGCGCTCGGCGTTGACCGGGCCAAGGTTCTTGCCGAAGCGTTCCTTGCCGAAGGCCTGGGGGCCGGTGTACTTCTTCTTGCCCGGGGCACCTGACTTCTTGCCCTGCTTGGGTCCGCCGTGCGCCTTTGACCAGGAACCGGTCGAGGACTCGGAACCGGATTCGGATCCCGAACGCGGGTTTGACGAGCGTGGATTTTGGTTGGAACGGCCAGCACCGGTTGCTCCTCGGCCGCGGCCGTTGCCGGAGCCGGAGCCTTGTGGGCGCTGGTTGCCGCGGCCTGGGCGGGATCCCTGGTTCATGATCTGTCCTTATGTTGTTTCGTGGTTCGCCTATTGCCAGGGCGAATCAACGTCGTATTCGTCGATGTCACCCACTCCGGGAAGATGCGGGGAGAGCCTGGGCAGCTCGGAAACGCTGCCCAATCCCAATCTTTCCAGAAAGTACGAGGTGGTCTGATACAACGTGGCACCACTTTCACCATCGTCGGGTGCTTCGTGGATCAGCCCGCGCGTCAGGAGCGTGCGCACCACAGAATCGACGTTGACCCCGCGAATCGCCGCGATCCTTCCGCGGGACACCGGTTGCCGGTAGGCGATAACTGCCAAGGTTTCCAGCGCTGCCTGGGTAAGTCTTGCCGTTTGGCCGTCGATGACGAAGCGTGAAACGAAGGGAGCAAATTCACGTCGGGAGAAGATGCGCCAGCCGCCGGCCAATTCACGCAGCTCAAAACCGCGTGGTGTATCCCCACCATCATACTGTGCCCGCAGCCTTTCAAGGGCCGCTGTGACGCGTTCCTCACTGACCTCCAGCACCTGTGCCAGGTGGCCGGCGGCGATGGGCTCGTCGATGACCATCAGCACCGCCTCGATGCCTGCCTCCAGCCCCCCGGGCAGTGCGTCGACTGCCGCCTCCGCGGCCCCCGGCACCTGCCCCGCGACGGATTCGGCTGTGTGGTTCATGGGTTTCCCCCCTGTATGGCTTGCGCAGAAGTGGTGGATGTCTCGGGCGGTTCGGCGGCCGCGGGTTCGTATTCCTCTTCCAGCGCGGCCGGATCCCAGTCGGCGTCGGGTTCAAGCCAACGCACGTTCAGCGCATCCAGCGGTGCATCCTGGGAAAAGGCGATGACCTGTTCGCGGTACATTTCCAGCAGCGCGAGGAAGCGGGCGACGACCTCCAGGTGGCTGGCTGCGTCCGCGATCAGTGCGGCGAAGCTCAGGAAGCGGTGTTCCTTCAGCAGGGCCGCCAGGATCCCCGCCTGTTCGCGCACCGAGACCGTGCCGCCGTGCAGGTGCCCGGTCCCGACCTCGGTGGGTGCCGGCGCCTTGGGCGCCAGGGCGGTTGCTGCCAGCTGCGCCAGCGCCTCGGGGGTGGTCTTGAACACCAGCTCCGGGAGCAGCGCGGCGAAGTGCGCCTCCAGGCCCGCCTGGCGCGGGAAGCTGGTGGCCTCCTCGTGCAGCTTCCCGGCGATCCAGCCGGCTGCGTGCTTGAACGCCTTGTACTGCAGCAGCCGGGCAAAGAGCAGGTCGCGGGCCTCGAGCAGGGCCATGTCCTCGTCGTTTTCGATGTCGCTGCCCGGCAGCAGGCGGGAGGCCTTGAGGTCAAGCAGCGTCGAGGCGATGACCAGGAACTCGGTGGTCTCATCCAGCGCCTTGGAGCCGGCGCGGCCCCGGAGCAGCTTCAGGTAGGCGATGAACTCGTCGGTGACCTCGGCCATGGCGACCTGGGTGATGTCCATCTCGCGCTTGGCGATCAACGAGAGCAAGAGGTCAAAGGGGCCGGAAAAGTTTTCCAGCGAAACCCGAAAGCCACCGGCCGAATCGTCGGTGACGATTCTGCCGGTGGCGGTGTTTTCGGCGGCGGGTGCCGTCATTACGGGGCGCCGCCGCGGGAGATCAGTTCCCTCGCGAGCTGGCGGTAGGCCTCGGCGCCGGGGTGTGCCGCCGCATAGGTGGTGATGGGCTCGGCGGCGACATTGGCGTCGGCGAACTTGATGGTCCGGCGGATGACCGTTTCGAAGACGGTGTCCCCGAAGGCCTCGACCAGCCGGCCGACGACCTCGCGGCCGTGCAGCGTGCGCGGGTCGTACATGGTGGCCAGCACGCCGTCGATGGCCAGGGCCGGGTTCAGCCGGTCCTGGACCTTCTCGATGGTCTCCACCAGCAGGGCCACGGCGCGCAGCGCGAAGAACTCGGCGGTCAGCGGGATGATGACGCCGTGTGCGGCGGTCAGCGCGTTGACGGTGAGCAGGCCCAGCGAGGGCTGGCAGTCGATGAGCACGATGTCGTAGTCGTCGGTGACCGAGCGCAGCGCGCGTTCCAGGACCTGTTCGCGGGCAACCTCGTTGACCAGCTGCACCTCGGCGGCGGAGAGGTCGATGTTGGCCGGCAGCAGGTCCACGTTCTCGACGTCGGTGGTCAGGATGGCGTCGCGGATCTCGGTCTTGCGGTCCATCAACACGTTGTAGACGGTGACGTCGAGCTCGTGCGGGTTGGTGCCGAAGCCGGCGGACAGGGCGCCCTGCGGGTCGAAGTCGACCAGCAGCACCTTGCGCCCGTACTCGGCCAGGGCCGCGGCGAGGTTGATGGTGGAGGTCGTCTTGCCGACCCCGCCCTTTTGGTTGACCATGGCGATCACGCGGGCCGGGCCGTGGGAATCCAGTGGCAAGGGCTCGGGGAAAATCGTCATCGGGCGACCCGTGGGTCCCAAGGGGGTGGGTTCCTTGAGCAAACCCGCGCCTCGCGACTTGCTGCCCTGTTCCTCGCTCACGGTATGAACCACGCTTCCGTTCGTTGTGCGATCTGGTTGACTACTTGTTTCAAGGGTATAGGTTGCGCACCGGGCTTTGCCCAATCGGCGGCACGGCGAGCCTTTACCTTGAAGTTGAAGTCCAATGTTATGGGCGGGCCGGGAAACCGTGCCCCGCGGCGCCGCCCCCGGCCAACGGGGCACGGAGCGCCCGGCGGCATTAACGGCACCGGCCGCCGTGCTCGCGTGGGCGAGCACGGCGGCCATGGCTGCGCGTTGGGGCTAGTGCTCGTTGGCTGTCAGCGAGAGCTCGTCGAAGGGACGGTCCCCGGCAAGCACCGCGCGGGCCTGCTCCATATCGATTTCCCTGGTCCACTTGCCGATCAGCAGCGTGGCCACGGCATTGCCGGTGAAGTTGGTCAGCGCGCGGGCCTCGGACATGAACTTGTCGATGCCCACGATCACGCCCATGCCGTCAAGCAGTTCGGGGCGGTGCGACTGCAGGCCCGCGGCCAGCGTGGCCAGGCCCGCTCCGGTGACCCCGGCGGCGCCCTTGGAGGCGACGATCATGAAGACCAGCAGGGAGATCTGCTCGCCGATGTTCATCGGCATGCCCATGGCCGTGGAGACGAACAGCGCGCTCATGGTCAGGTAGATCGCGGTGCCGTCGAGGTTGAAGGAGTAGCCGGTGGGAACCGTGATGCCCACGACCGGCTTGGAGACGCCCACGTGCTCCATCTTGGCGATCAATCGCGGCAGGGCCGACTCCGAGGAGGAGGTGGAGAAGATCAGCAGGTACTCGCGGGCCAGGTACTTCAGCAGCGCGAAGATGTTCAGCCCGGTCACGGCGCGCAGCAGCGAGCCGAGGATGACCACGATGAACAGCGCGCAGGTGGCGTAGAAGGCACCCATGAGGATGGCCATGGAGCCGATGGCTGCCCAGCCGGTGGCGCCGACGACCGCGGCGATGGCGCCGAAGGCACCGAGGGGGGCGATCCACATGATCATCATCATCAGGCGGAAGACCACGGCCTGGATGTGGCGGATGGCCCCGAGCACCGGCTCGCCGCTCTTGCCCATGGACTGCAGGGCGAAGCCCACGAAGAGTGCCAGCACCAGGGTCGGCAGCACCGGGATGTCGCCCGGGATCAGTTCGAGCAGGAACTTGACGGTCGCGTTTTCGGTTCCGCCGGCGGCACCCTCGTAGGGCTGCAGTTGCAGGCCGGAGCCCGGGTGGACCAGGTTGCCGACGAACAGGCCGATGGCCAGGGCGAAGGTGGACATGGTGATGAAGTAGAGCAGCGCCAGCCCGCCGACCTTGCCGACCGTGGCGGCCTTGGCGATCGAGCCGATGCCCAGCACGATGGTGCAGAAGATCACCGGGGCGATGATCATCTTGATCAGCGCGACGAACCCGGTGCCCAGCGGCTTGAGCGCCTTGCCCAGGTCCGGGGCCAGCAGGCCGATGGCGGCACCGGCCACCACGGCGACGATCACCATGATGTACAGCCAGTGGGTGCGGTCCTTCTTGAGCGGTGGTTCCTGGTTCTCGATGGGGTCCTTTTCCAGGACTCCGCTAGCTGCCGGCGTCGTTGCCATGATGGCTCCTTCTGGGATGTTGCTGCGGTGGGGGCGGGCGCTTCGACGCGCCGTGAGCTCTTCATCCATGGTGGGGCCCGAAGTGATCGAGATCTCCCTTGTGTTCATAATGGTCATGGCGCGCTTGTTGACGTGCCACCCTTGAGGTGCGCGATGTGCGCCGCCCGAGGACCGAGAGAAGTGGAGGCCGCCCATGCCACGAGCGGTTTTGGGATCCCCCGCCGCCACCCGGCGCGGCCGCGGGCCGTATTCGCTGGCCGCGCGCATCTTCGCCGCACAGCTGGCCCTGGTGGCGCTGGTGGTGTCGGCGGTCAGCGGCGCCGGGTACCTCAACGCCCGCGCCCAGGCCCACGACTTTGCCGCCAAGCGCGTGCTCTCTGTGGCCGAGACCCTGTCCCACGACCCGTTCGTGATCGACGCGGTGCAGGGCCCGGATCCCTCGGCGCAGCTGCAGCCCTTTGCGGCACTGATCCTCCAGCACGCCCAGGTGGACTTCGTGACCATCATGGACACCGACCGGACCCGCTACACCCACCCCACCGCCGGCGAGATCGGCCGCAAGTACGTGGGCAGCGTCGAACGCGCCCTGGCCGGGGCCAGCGAGGTGGAAGACTACCCCGGCACCCTGGGCCCCTCGGTGCGCGCCATCTCCCCCGTCCGGGACGCCGGCGGCGAGGTGGTCGCCATGGTGTCGGTGGGCGTCACCCTGCAGTCCCTCAGCATCACCCAGGCCGCGATCATCCCGGCGACGCTGCTGGTGGGGCTGCTGGCGGTGGGGCTCGGCGGCGCGTTCACCTACGCGCTGGGCCGCTACCTGCGCCGCGCCACCCTGGGCTACGGCCCGGAGGAGCTGCGCCGGCTCTACGCCTACTACTTCTCCGCCCTGCACTCGCTGCGCGAGGGCCTGGTGCTCATCGACGCCAGGGGCAGGCTGGTGCTCTACAACGACCAGGCCGCCCAGTTACTGGGCCTGCCCCCGGCCGGCTCGCTGCGCCCGCTGCCGGTGGTGCAGGTGGGGCTGCCGGAAACCGTTGCCGAGCTCTTTGCCTCCGGGAGGCGCGCCACCGACGAGATCCACCTAACGAACAACCGGGTGCTGGTGATCTCCCAGCAAAAGGCCGAGCAGCCGGATTCGGATCCCGGGGCGCGCGTGCGCTGGACGCTGCGCCGCAAGCAGGTGGAATCCTCGCTGGGCACCGTGGCAACGCTGCGCGACCACACCGAGGTCCAGGCGCTGACCGGGCAGCTCGAGTCGCTGACCACGCTCACCGAGGCGCTGCGCGCCCAGACCCACGAGCATGCCAACCGGCTGCACACCGTGGCCACGCTCATCGAGCTGGGCCGCGAGCGCGAGGCGCTGGAGTTCGCGGTGGCCGACCGGCAGGAATCCCAGCGGCTGACCGACGAATTCGTGCAGGCCGTCGACGAGCCCTACCTGACCTCGCTGTTGGTGGGCAAGGCGGCGCAGGCCCACGAACGCGGAATCACGCTGACCCTGTCCGCGTCCGGGCACCTGCCGGCCGGCGCCCTGGATGCCAGGGACCTGGTGACCATCACCGGAAACCTGCTGGACAACGCCTTCGATGCCGCGGCCGGGTCCGAGCAGCGCCGCGTCTGGGCCGATTTCGCCGCCGACGACGAATCGGTGGTGGTCTCGGTCGCCGATTCCGGGCCGGGCGTGGACCCGGATTTGCTCGACGAGTACTTCCGCCTGGGCGTCTCCTCCAAGCCGGTGGCCCCGGGCAGCGGATCGCGCGGGCTGGGCCTGGCGCTGGTGCGCCAGGCGGTCGCGCGCCTGGGCGGGTCGCTGGAAGTGGATAATGATGCCGGGGCCATTTTCACCGTGACGCTGCCGCTCTCCCCCGGGCCGCGCCCACGCCCCTGAGCACGCCGGGCCAGCACGCCCGCCCCGATCACCCCCGACGACCTAGCCCCAGGAAGCACCGGTACATGGATCCGCACAGAGACCTCCGCGTTCTCGTGGTTGACGACGAGGCCACCACCGCCGCCGCGCACGCCAAGTTTGTCGCCCGCGTCCCCGGCTTCGAGGTGCACGCCATCGCGCACAGCGGCCAAGAGGCCTTCGCCGCCCTGGATGCGGCGCAGGCGGCGGGCACCCCCATCGACCTGGTGCTGCTGGACATGAACCTGCCGGATTTGCACGGCCTGGACGTCGCGCGGCGGGTGCGCGGTCGCGGCAGCACCGTGGACATCATCGCGATCACCGCGATCAGGGACCTGACCGTGGTGCGCACCGCCATCTCCGCCGGCGTGACCCAGTACCTGATCAAGCCCTTCGGCTTCGCCGCGTTTTCCGAGAAGCTGGAAAACTACCGCAACTTCCGCCTCAACCTGCGCACCATTGGGTCCTCTGCCTCGCAGGAGTCGATTGACAACGCGTTTGCCGCGCTGCGCTCCGTGGGCCCGGCGCCGCTGCCCAAGGGGCTGATCGCCGAAACCCTCGGTGCCATCGCCGAGACCCTGCGCTCGGCGAGCGCAGCGCTCTCGGCCACCGAGGTCTCCGAGCTGCTGGATCTCTCCCGGGTCACCGCGAGGCGCTACCTGGAGCACCTGGCCGAGACCAAGGCGGTTGCCAAGGCCCCGCGGCACGGGACCCGGGGCCGCCCGGAGTATGAATACACCTGGCGGCGCACCGACTGAGGCCGCGGCCGGCGCGCGGCCGCCCCGCTTCCTTGGATCAGCCCGCGGGCCGCAGGAACGGGATCAGGTCCTCGATCACCGCGGGGTCCTCGATGGTGGAGGGCACCGCGTACGGCTTGCCGTCGGCGATCTGCCGCATGGTCTTGCGCAGGATCTTGCCCGAGCGGGTCTTGGGCAGCGCCGCCACGATGCGGACCTCGCGGAAGTCCGCGACCGGGCCGATGTGCGCCCGCACCATCGCGACCAGTTCCCCGGCCAGCTCCTCCTCGGAGATCGCCGCCCCGCTCTTGAGCACCACGTACCCGCTGGGCCGCTGGCCCTTGAGTTCGTCGGCCACCCCGATGACCGCGCATTCGGCCACCGCCCGGTGGGAGCCCAGGACTTGTTCCATGGCGCCGGTGGAGAGCCGGTGCCCGGAGACGTTGATGACGTCGTCGGTCCTGCCCATCACGAAGAGGTAGCCGTCCGCGTCGAGGTAGCCCGAGTCCCCCGTGGCGTAGTGGCCCGGGAAGTGCTCCAGGTAGGTCTCGATGAAGCGGGCGTCGTTGCCCCACAGCGTGGCCAGGGTGCCCGGGGGCAGCGGCAGCTTGATGGCGATGTTCCCCTCTTCTCCGGCCGCCACCTCGGCCCCGAGCCCGTCGAGGATCCGTACGTCGTAGCCCGGCACCGGGACCGTGGGCGATCCCGCCTTCATTTCCAGCACCTCAAGTCCCACGGGGTTGGCGGCGATGGGCCAGCCGGTCTCGGTCTGCCACCAGTTGTCCACCACCGGCACGCCGAGCTTTTCCCCTGCCCACACGTAGGTGTCCGGGTCAAGCCGCTCACCGGCCACGAAGAAGTTTTTCAGGCTGGACAGGTCGTACCCGGCCATGAGCTCGGCCGCGGGGTCGGCCTTGCGGATGGCGCGCAGCGCTGTCGGGGCGGTGAAGAACGTGTCCACATTGTGGTCCGCGATCAGCCGCCAGAAGGCCCCGGCATCGGGGGTGCCCACCGGCTTGCCCTCGTAGAGCACGGTGGTGGCCCCGGCGATCAGCGGGCCGTAGACGATGTAGGAGTGGCCGACCACCCACCCCACGTCGGAGGCCGTGAGCATGGTGGAGCCGGGTCCCACCCCGTAGATGTTGCGCATCGAGAAGTCCATCGCCACCGCGTATCCGCCGGAATCGCGCACCACTCCCTTGGGCGCGCCGGTGGTGCCCGAGGTGTAGAGGATGTAGAGGGGGTGTGTGGCCGGCACCGGAACCGCGGCGGCGGGTTCGGCCCCCGCGGCCAGCTCGTCCCAGTCGTGCCAGGTGGTGTCGGTGCCCGCGTACTCGCTTCGCTGGTGCGCGAAGCCCTCGCGGTGGGAAACGATGACGGTGGAAATCTTGTGGCTTGCCATGCCGATGGCCTCGGCGACGGCCGGAAGGTACTCGATGCGGCGCGAGGGTTCGATGCCGCCGGTGGCGGTGACGATGGCGGCGGGGGCGGCGTCGTCGATGCGCGCCGCCAGCTCCTTGGGGGCGAAGCCGCCGAAGACCACCGAGTGGACCGCGCCGATGCGCGCGCAGGCCAGCATGGCGATGTGCGCCTGCGGGATCATCGGTAGGTAGATCAGCACCCGGTCCCCCGTGCCGATCCCCTGGTCCCGCAGCACGCCGGCGAAGGTCTCGACCTTGGCCAACAGCTGGGCGTAGCTAAAGCGTTCCTTGATGCCCAGCACCGCGGAATCGTAGATCAGTGCGGTGTTCTCCCCACGGCCCGCGGCCACGTGGCGGTCCAGGGCGTTGTGGCAAACGTTGAGGATCCCGTCGGGGTACCAGGCGTAAATCGGTGCTCGGCTGGCATCCAAACCCGTGGCAGGCGGCCGTTCCCAGTCGATTGTTGCCGCTTCCCTGAGCCAGAAGGCCGCGGGGTCGTTCTTGGCTTCGGCAAATCTCTGCGCGTATGTCGGTGCCATGCGAACCGTCCATCCATTCGTGTCGCGTGCTTGTTTCGGGCTTCACCGAGCATATGACTGTCGCCACACATTTTCAAGATCAATGTATACACAACCCCAAAGTTTTCGAACCAATTTCCATCGATTACGTGACTTCTCGGGTTTTCTGTATACAATTGGTGGCATGAGGGCAAGCGACAAGGCCTACGAGGCACTGCGAACCGACATCGTCGAATGGCGGTTGCGTCCCGGTGCCGTGCTGGGCGAAGTGGAACAGGCCGAACGCTTGGGTGTTTCACGGACCCCGCTGCGCGAGGCACTGGCGCGACTGGTCGCCGACGGCCTGGCTGTGCAGCAGCGCGGCCGCGGCACTGTCGTCTCCGACGTCTCCCACGAGCACGTCGATGACCTCTTTGCCTTGCGCCGGGCCCTTGAGGTCGAATCTGCCCGCATTGCCGCGCGAAACGCGGAGCCCGCGGTCTTTGCCGCGCTGCGCTCCCGCTTCATGGAAGCTGGACGCTCCACCGACCCGGAAACCCGCGAGGCCTACTACCGGCTCGCCGGCGAACTTGACCGTAGCATCGATGCGGCAGTGGCCAACCCCTATATCGAGCAGGCCCTGCGCTCCCTGCGGGTGCACCTGGCCAGGGTCCGCCGCCTGGCCCAGGACGACCCCGAACGCCTGGCAACCTCGGCCCTCGAACATGCAGCAATCGCAGAGGCCATCGCCGCACAAAACCCGGAGGTCGCCGCGGCGGCCACGCAGTTGCACCTTCACCACAGTCTTGAACACATCAAAAACCATGCCGGTTCCAGAGAGGACACCTAAATGATCAACCACCCAGTACGCGTCTACCGCAGTGAAGAAAACCTTGCCCGCGAGGACCAGCTCGCGCACAAGATCGCCACAGTCGCCGCCGACCCCGTAGCGGTCACCGCCGAGGTCACCGAGATGATCATCAACCGCATCATCGACAACGCCTCCGTTGCCATTGCCTCGCTGAACCGCGGCCCCATTGTCGCCGCCCGCGCCCAGGCCCTGACCCACGCCCCGTCCACCGGCGGCAAGGGCGCCTCCGTCTTCGGCATCACCGAGAAGGTCTCCCCCGAGTGGGCGGCCTGGGCCAACGGCGTGGCCGTGCGCGAGCTCGACTACCACGACACCTTCCTCTCCGCGGAGTACTCCCACCCGGGCGACAACATCCCGCCGATCCTGGCCGTCGCCCAGCACACCGGCGCCTCGGGCAAGGACCTGATCCGCGGCATCGCCACCGGCTACGAGATCCAGGTCGACCTGGTCAAGGCCATCTGCCTGCACAAGCACAAGATCGACCACGTGGCGCACCTGGGCCCGTCGGCCTCCGCCGGCATCGGCACCCTGCTGGGCCTGGATGTCGAGACCATCTTCCAGGCCGTCGGCCAGGGCCTGCACACCACCACCGCAACCCGCCAGTCGCGCAAGGGCGAAATCTCCACCTGGAAGGCCCACGCCCCGGCATTCGCCGGCAAGATGGCCGTCGAGGCGGCAGACCGCGCGATGCGCGGCCAGACCTCCCCGGTGCCGATCTACGAGGGCGAGGACGGCGTGATCGCCTGGATGCTCGATGGCAAGGACGCCGCCTACGAGGTGCCGCTGCCCGAGGCAGGCGAGGCCAAGCGCGCCATCCTTGACACCTACACCAAGGAGCACTCCGCCGAGTACCAGGCCCAGGCCTGGATCGATCTGGCCCGCAAGCTGAACCGCGAGCACCCGGAGGCAGCTGACGCCAAGAACGTCGCCTCGGTGCTCATCAAGACCAGCCACCACACCCACTACGTGATCGGCTCGGGCGCCAACGACCCGCAGAAGTACGATCCGACCGCCTCGCGCGAGACCCTGGACCACTCGATCCCCTACATCTTCACCGTCGCCCTGCAGGACGGCGCCTGGCACCACGTGGATTCGTACTCCCCGGAGCGCGCCGGCCGCCCCGACACCATCGAGCTGTGGAACAAGGTCACCACCGAGGAAGACCCGGAGTGGACCCGCCGCTACCACTCGCTGGACATCAACGAGAAGGCCTTCGGCGGGTCGGTGGAAATCACCCTCGCCGACGGCACCGTGATCACCGACCAGATCGCCGTGGCCGACGCCCACCCGCTCGGCGCCCGCCCGTTCGCCCGCGAGCAGTACATCAACAAGTTCCGCACCCTGGCCGCCGGATTGGTGGAGGACGACGAAATCGACCGCTTCATCGCCGCGGCCGAGAACCTGGAGAAGCTGGGTGCCGGCGAGCTCGATGCGCTGAACATCGTTGCGGCACCGGGCGTCATCGACCTCGCCGCCGCCCCGAAGGGATTGTTCTAATGTTGTACTCGACCGTCACCCCCGAGCAGAAGCGCGCGGCCCTGCGCGAGATGCTCGTTCCGGGAACCGCGCGCCAGTTCCCCGGGGCCTTCAACCCGCTCTCGGCCCTGTTGATCGAGGAAAAGGGCTTTGACGGCGTCTACATCTCCGGCGCCGTGCTGGCCAACGACCTGGGGCTGCCGGACATCGGGCTGACCACGCTCACCGAGGTGGCCACCCGCGCCGGGCAGATCGCCCGGATGACCGACCTGCCGGCCCTGGTCGATGCCGACACCGGCTTCGGCGAGCCCATGAACGTGGCCCGCACCATCCAGGAACTCGAGCATGCAGGGCTGGCCGGCTGCCACATCGAGGACCAGTTCAACCCCAAGCGCTGTGGCCACCTGGACGGCAAGAACGTCGTCGACCTGGACACCATGGTCAAGCGCATTGCCGCCGCAGCCGACGCGCGGCGCGACCCGAACTTCCTGATCATGGCGCGCACCGACGTGCGCGGCGTCGAGGGCCTGGGAGCCGTCGTCGACCGGGCCAAGGCACTGGTGGATGCCGGCGCCGATGCCATCTTCCCCGAGGCCATGAAGGACCTCTCCGAGTTCGAGGCGGTGTGCGCGGCCGTGGATGTCCCGGTGCTGGCGAACATGACGGAGTTCGGCAAGTCCGAGCTTTTCACCCGCCAACAGCTTGCGGCCACCGGCGTGGCCATGGTCATCTACCCGGTGACCCTGCTGCGCAGCGCCATGGGCGAGGCCGAGCGCGTGCTGGATGCGATTGCTGCCGACGGATCCCAGGAGTCTCGGGTAGATTCAATGTTGACGCGTGCGCGTCTGTACGAACTGGTTGACTACGAGGCGTACAACCGCTTTGACACCGGGATCTTCAATTTCCAGGTTCCGGATCTGGATATCCACACCAATAACGCGAATCTGTAGGAATCAGGAGCGAAGTGATGACTGAAACTGAGATCAAGAAGGGCCTCGCCGGGGTCGTTGTCGACTACACGGCCGTTTCCAAGGTCAACCCGGACACGAATTCGCTGCTTTACCGTGGATACCCGGTCCAGGACCTGGCGGCCGGCAAAAGCTTCGAGGAAGTGGCGCTGCTCCTGTGGAACGGCGAGCTGCCCAGCGAAATCGAGCTCACCGACTTCGTGGCCGCCGAGCGCGCCGGGCGCGCGCTGGCCTCCAACGTCAAGGCCGCCATCGACCTGCTGCCGCTGGATTGCCATCCGATGGACGTGGCCCGCACCGCGGTCTCGGTCGTTGGGGCAAACCACGCCCTGGCCGGGGATTCATCCCCGGAGGCCGAGCTGATCAAGGCCAAGGAACTCTTTGCCGCGTTCCCGGCGGTGGTCGCCTACGACCAGCGCCGCCGCCGCGGCCTGGGCGTCATCGAGCCGCGCGAGGACCTGGACTACTCGCAGAACTTCCTGTGGATGACCTTCGGCGAGGAGGCCGCCCCCGAGGTGGTCGACGCGTTCCGCGTGTCCATGGTGCTCTACGCGGAGCACTCCTTCAACGCCTCCACGTTCACCGCACGCGTGGTGACCTCCACGCTTTCGGACCTGCATTCGGCCGTCACCGCGGCCATCGGCGCGCTCAAGGGACCGCTGCATGGCGGAGCCAACGAGGCCGTCATGCACACCTTCCAGGAAATCGGGATCGACAAGAACGAGTCCCGGGAGGATGCCGCGGCACGCGCCAAGGCCTGGATGGAAGACGCCCTGGCGGCCAAGAAGAAGGTCATGGGCTTCGGGCACCGCGTCTACAAGCACGGCGACTCCCGCGTGCCGACCATGAAGGCCGCGCTGGACAAGATGATCGCCTATTTCGGCCGCAGCGAGATGCTGGGGCTCTACGACGGCCTGGAGGCCGCGATGGACGAGGCCAAGGGCATCAAGCCCAACCTCGACTACCCGGCCGGCCCGACGTACCACCTGATGGGCTTCGACACCGACATGTTCACGCCGATCTTCATTGCCTCGCGCATCACCGGCTGGACCGCTCACGTGATGGAACAGCGCGCGGCCAACGCGTTGATCCGCCCGTTGTCCGAGTACAACGGCCCGGAGCAGCGCGCGCTCTGAGCCAACGTAAATGGCCGCCTGGCGGGAGACATGGTGCTCCCCCGGGCGGCCTTTTCCGTGCCCGGGTCCATGCGCCTGAATGCTCCCTCGCCGGTGTTGCGGATCAAGCTGATGGAGGCCCCGCGGCCGCCGGGGGATGGAACATCGAGGCACCGATGCGCTGGGCGGCGCTTCGGGCCTCGTCGGCCCGGTCGAGCAGTTCCTGCTGCCTCCCCGCATCAAGCAGCGGCTTCAACGCGGCGAAACACAGGCGTCCGCCCTCGTCGAAGCGCAACAGGCCCCCGCCGCGCAACACCACCGCGGATGTGGTCCGCAGGCCCAGCCTCGCGGCCTCGGACCGGGCCAGGCGCAGTTCCTGGACGAAGGAGGCCCCGATCTCGGAAACGGCGAACCCGTCGGGGCTGATCCGCAGGCTGGGGCGCACCCTGTCGATGGTGATCTTGGCGGCCGGATCCAGTTTCGCCGCGTCCAGCAGCGCGGGGTTGTCCCAGATGAAGCGCAGCACCTCGTCGGGGTCGGAACCCAGGGCGGAGAGCCGGACCGGGTAGTTCAGGTCGTGCAGGGCCGAGATCCCGTCCAGCGCCCGTTCCGGGCCGGTGACGATTCCGACCTCCGCAAAGCAGGCGCGCAGGGTGCCGCGGTAGTTGCGCCCGTCCTGCGGGACCACCACCGCGTCGGCGGCCAGGATTCCGCGCAGCAAATCCTCCCAGCCCACATCCACCGGGGCCATGTAGGCCAGGCCGCGCAACAGCATGTTCAGCACCCGCTCACCGATCCGCGCTCCGGCGGCCGCCACCTGGTGGACGCTGGACCGCCGCCCGGGGCGTCCCAGCTCGGCCCGCCACAAACGCAGCACGGTTCCCAGCACCGCGCGAACGACCCCGGCGGCCCGGCGGTGCGGTTCCACGTCCTCGCGCCAGTCCCGGGGCAGGTCGCCGGTCAGCGGATCGCGGGCGGACCGGCCGTGGCTGAACAGGTTGTCGGCGAAGCGGAAGAGCCCCGAGGCCAGCAGCGTCGAATCGACGGATTCCAGGGTTCCCCCGCAGGCTGCAAGTTCCCCGGCAATGATCTTTTCCACCACGGGTTCTGCGGTGAACACCCCCAGCATGGCCAGCAGGTCGGCCAGGGCCTCGTGCAGCGCCAGCTGGTCGGCGCCGGCAAGCGCATCTCCCCAGCGCGGGCGGTACCCGTCGACTACCGCATGGGTGACCTCGTGGGCCACCAGGTCCCGGTACAGCACCAGCGGGAGCTTGGTCCGGTGCCGCGAATCCTCGATCATGCCGAACCGGATGGAACAGTCGGGCCGGGTGTAGCCGGTGTTGCGGTAGTCGATCCGGTCATTGGCGTACAGTTTCAGCCTGGCCCCGCCGGCCCAGCCCATGCGCCGCCCCAGCGCCCTCTCGAACGAGGCCAGGGTGTGTGCCGCCACCGCGTAGGCCTGCTGGGCCAGGAAGCGGCGGTCGGTCGGAAGCCGGGACGGATCCGGCCGTGGCCCGATGTCCTCCGCCCCCCATTGGCCGTTTCCCAGAACCTGGTTTTCCCTCCGGCCCCGCGGGCCCAGCACCACCACCTCCAGGCGCGCGCCCAACGGGCCGGTGAGCAGCCGTTCGCTGGGAACACGCAGGGTGTGGGTCATCAGCAGACCCGCGGAGTCCAGCGAATGCGGTCCCTGGGCAAGCACCGTCAGCGAGCTCAGGTCCCCGGCGCGATGCGGCGGCAGGACGTGCATCGCCTCACCTGGCCGCGGCGGCGAAGGCGCTCCCCCACGGAGAGTCCTTGGCCGCGGCCGGCCCCTCAAGCTGGGCGCGCTGGTCAAAGCGGCCCTTGGCCAGCGACTTGGTGACCGCGGCGAGTATCGACCGGCGGCTGCGGGTGGGGTCGGTGCGCAGCTCCCCGAGCAGGTAGTAGGTGAACGCGCCGTTGTAGCGTCCGTCGAACACCGCATCGGCAGAGGTCTGGTCGGAGCGGCAGCCTGCCAGCAGCACCGGGCGAGTTCCCCGTGCCGAGCGCGACACCAGGTCGCGGAAGGCCCGCGGATCCGCCGTCGCGGTCCGTTCCAGGCCGATCGGCGTGGGCGGGGGCACGAACCGCGGGCGGCGCCCGGGCAGCAGGTCCAGCGCCTTGAGCCCGTCGCCGCTGTGGCAGGTGTCAAGGACGACCTCCACCAGCACCCCGGGCCCGGCCCGGGAAATGAGGTCGTGCAGCTCGTCGTCGGAGATCAGCGTGGCGGGATCCCACTGGTCCCCCGCCTGGTCCAGGTCGTAGGTGGCAAAGGCCTCGTCGGCCTGGTCCGCCTCGTCGCCCGAGGCGTCGGGGATCTGGGTCCCGTGGCTGGAGAAGGTGAAGACCAGGTGCTTGAGCCCGTCGGCCGCCGCCCGGTCCATGGCCTCGCCCAGCCTGCCCATGACCGCCGCCTTGGTGGCCGCGGCGTCGGTGAGCACCTCGATCTGGCCGTCGGCGAATCCGTATCCGGCCCCCAGCATCTGCGCAAAGTCGTTGGCGTCGTTCACGCAGCCGTTGAGCCACGAGCCCCGGGGCAGGTTCTGGAAGTCGTTGATGCCCACGCACAGGGCGTACCGGTCCCCGCCCGCCCCGGGCCGGGCAAGGACCGGGGCGGGCGGCACCGCGAGCGCCGGCGCCGGGTGCACGGCGGCCGCGGGCGCCGGCACCGGCCGGGCGGCGTCGTAGCCGATGACGTCCTCGCGGCCCAGCACCCGGCACAGCACGCTGGTCATGGTGTCGGGGTCGTTGTCGAAGGAACCATGGGAGGTCGCGGCGCTGCGCCCGGCTTTCGGGCCGCCGCCGGCTATCGACCAGGTCGCGTCGGCCCGGTCGGAGGCGAAGAGCCGGGTCAGCTGGTCGTCGGCGGCCACCGATTCGGCCAGGCCCAGGAGCGGGGTGTTGGGGTCGACCTCCAGCGAGGCGCGGATCAGGCACAGAAGCGAGCGGCGGTAGACGCCGATGACGTTGTCCTCTTCCTCCAGCTCCCGGTTCATGGAGAACATGCCCAGGTGGTCGACCCCGTTGGCGGCGCCCAGCAGCGGCAGCAGCCGCGCCTTGAAGTCCTCGGTCGTGATGGCCGGGGCCAGCAGGTTCAGCGTGGAGAATCCCCTGCCGGCATCAAGGCCCGCGTAGGCCGGCAGGAAGTGGGAATGGAAGATGGACCCGGCCGAGTGCCCCGCCGCGTGCAGCTGGACCGCCTGCGGGTTGCCGTCCACGTATTCGGCCAGCGCCCGGGCCACGTACAGGGCACCGCCGTCGTCTGCAACGGATTGGGCGGCGCTGAGCTTCATCTGGCCCCAGATCTTGGGTCCCACGGGCCTGGCAAGCAGTTCGAAGGCCTTGTTCCAGGCGTCCTGGAGGAAGCCGCGCTCGGCCGGGGCGCCGAGGGCCGCCTCGCGCGGGGCGGCGCCGAGCAGGGTCTCAATGGCGTCGAAGAGCCCGGTTTCCCAGATGAAGAAGATCGGGTAGACCCCGTTGGCCAGCAACCACGGGATCTGCCGCGCGGCCCCGGCGATGCCCGAGTTTTCATCCACGAGGCCGCCGTGCGCCCAGAAGAGCAGGGGCACGTCGCGGCCGCCGTTGACGGCGACGAATTCGGGCAGGTGGCGCGCGAAGATCGCCTGGATGTCCTCCGGGGTGGTGCGCAATTGTCCGCCGCTGGAGAAGCGGCCGTCCGAGAGGTTGACCAGATGGGGCTTGAGCGCCTGCGGGTCGATTCCCGCCGCAAGGGCGGCCCGGGCCGCGCCGTCCCCCTCGGGGCCCGTTCCCCGGGCCGTCAGCAATGCCATTGATCCGCTCCTGTCAGGTGCCGTGCGGTGGATACCTCAGCAATAGCATGGACCGCCGGGCATTACCAGACCGTTATCGACCGGGGCGGTACAGGGGGGGCTATCGGGATGCCGGCGGCAGGCCGTTCACCACCGTCCGGGGGATCCGCCCGGCTCTGCGGACGGATACCCCGGAGCCAACGCCCTCTACCTAATCTCGAGCGAGGCGGCCACCTCACGGGCCCGAAGGTACTCGCTGGACTGCAGGTAGGCGGTCCGTTCCGTCGCGTCCTTGAACCCCAGGTAGCCGGTCCAGGCCTCGGACTGGAGCATCTTCCCGTCCAGGTGGAAGGACGTGGCCAGGTCGCACAGCCTTCCCTCCGTGGCGCTGTCGGCCGGAACCAGCGAAACCGTGGAGCGCTCGATCCCGAACACGTCGGTTTCGGTGACCAGGCCCAAGGCCAGCTTCCCTTCGTCCACCGCCACGGAGGTCGGGCTCAGGCCGTGCAGCGTGTAGGTCCCCGAGGGGTCGTCGCAGGTTTCGGATTCGTCCTGGCCCGCGCGGTCATCGGTGAACAACCCCAGGTTGAAGACCGCCTTTCCGTGCGAATCGAAAAACATCAGCTGGTAGACGGAAGCCTCCCTCGGATCCGCGACGGCCGACTCAAGCACCTTGCCGTTCTGGTCGCGCATGATCTCGTACATGTCCCACGACGGGTGGGTGACCTCCAGGAGCGTGTTGCCGTAGGTGATGCGTTCGGCACCGGTCTCGGTCTCCATCCACGACGGCTCGTTCGGCCCGAAGAGGGTCTCGGCGACTTCTGCGGGAATGCCCTTGTCCTTGATGGCCCGGTTCATGCGCTGCTCGGCAGTCTCATCCGCCTCGTAGGTGTAGCCACGCAGCAGGGGCCAGCTAAGGTATTCCTGATGCACTTCCACGCCGTCCTCGGCGAGCTTCACGGGCGAACTGGCCCAGTGCCCGGCTTCGGGATCCCACTTGGCAATCAGCATGCCGGCGGCCACGTCGTCGACCATGAGCTCGGTGCGGTACTGCTCCGACGGCGTGAAGGCTGCAAATCCGTCCAGGCAGCCGATGAGCGCGAAGGCCCCGGCCTCGAGGCCAGGATTGCTGAGCTTGCCGTTGACGTCGGCGAATTGCATTTCGGGGAGGGACAGCGCCCGGCACGCCGCGTCGTCGGCGAAGTGCGCGCCGTCGTAGGCGGGGAACAGCCCGTTGGGCAGCTGCAGTGATTCCGGCTGCGAGGTCGGATCGGCCGTGCCGGTCCCCGAGGGCGCGGGGGCCGTGGGGCTCGGCGTGGGTGTGATGGCCGGGAGCGGGTCCGGAAGCGGGGCGTTCCACGGCGACCAGACGACGACCGCCGCCACCGCGGCGGCGGTGACCATGGCACCCAAGGCCACGGGGACCCACGAGCGCCGCGGCCTGGCGCTCTTGTGCACCGGCTGTTGGGCGAATACCGGGCCGGGCTCGTCGAGGTCAAGGGGCAGCGGCCCGCCGGAGTCTCGGTGCATGCGGGGGTCGGCGTCTCGAAGGAGCTGTTCAATGTTGTCCATTTGAGGTTCCACCCTTCAACATCTGGTTGGGGGCCTTCTTCGAGAAGGCCTTGCGCGCCCTGAACAGCCGTGACTTGGCCGAATCGGGCGAGCATCTGAGGATCGTCGAGATTTCATTCAGGCTCAGGGAATCCCAATAGGCGAGCATGAGGATTTCGCGTTCCTGCGGGCGCAAGGAGTTCAGGACTTCGCGGACCGCGGCGCCGGGATCGTTCTCCGGCTGCGGGCGGCGGGCCAGTTCGCTGCTGCCCAGCTTCTCGATGAGGCTGCGTTGGCGGCGTTGGGCCCTGTACTCATTGGCGACCAGGTTCCGCGCCGTCACCAGCAGCCACGGCAACGCATCTTCCGACGGCTCCTTCTGGTGCTGCCAGGCGATGCGGAAGACGTCGTTGGTGATCTGCTGGGCGGACTGCACATCGCTGGTGCGCCGGTACACGTATCCGTAAACGCGCTGGGAGTACTGCCGGTGCAGTTCTTCCACATGCAACGCGGTTCTCGCTCCCATGGGTTCCCTCCCCCTCACGGCACCCGGGTTCGGGTGCTCCCTCATGCCTAGGTAATGTCCGGGAAGTCGGCTTCGGTTGCATCAAGGGCGGGAATTCCGTTTTCCGGCCAGTTGACGGTGGAAAAACGGTCCACCGATTCGTTGTCGGGGGCAAGCCGCACCATGGCGTCGAAGCGTTCGCCGGCCAGGATCCGCCCCAGCCACAGCGCCGAATCGTCCCACATCCGCTCCAATGGCAGGTTCGCCACCGGATGCCATTCCGGGGCAAGTTCGGCCGAGGGCAGGGCAAGGCCGGTGAAAGCCCAAGTGAGGTAGATCGTGCAGTCCATGTCAGCGTCGGGGTTCGCGGGGAAGCGGAAGTAGACCCGGGCTGCGGGCAGCAGCGACGAGGCGTCGGCGACCAGCGAGGTTTCCTCGAGGAGTTCGCGCACCGCGGCGGCCTCGGGACTCTCCCCCGGCTCGATCTTTCCGCCCGGGGCAACGACCCGGCCGGCACCGAACCCGCGTTGTTTCAGCCCCAGCAGCACCCGGGTGCCGTCGGTTCCACTCACCACCGGCAGGCACAATACGACCCTGGTGGGGGTTTTGGCGGACGCTTGGGGCATGGCGGGGAACCTTCCCTAGTTGTTGGCCCGCGGGTGGGCGGCCGCGTAGATCTCTCGCAGGGTGTCAGCGGTGACCAGCGTGTAGACCTGCGTGGTGGTCACCGAGGCGTGGCCCAGCAGCTCCTGGACCACGCGCACGTCGGCGCCGCCCTCGAGCAGGTGGGTGGCGAAGGAATGGCGCAGGGTGTGCGGGGAGACGTCCTGTTCAATGCCCGCGCGCTCGGCGGCCTTGGTGAGCACCGACCAGGCGGACTGGCGCGAGAGCCGCCCGCCGCGCTGGTTCAGGAAGAGGGCCGCGGTGCCCTTGCCCTTGGCCACCAGTTCGGGCCGCCCGCGGACCAGGTAGGCGTTCAGCGCATCGATGGCGTAGGACCCCAGCGGCACGATGCGTTCCTTGGAGCCCTTGCCGAAGAGCCGAACCACCGCCGGCCCGCTGGCGGGGCGTTCCAGGTGCAGGTCGTCGACGTCCAGGCCCACGGCCTCCGAAATGCGGGCACCGGTGGAATAGAGGAATTCGAGGATGGCCTTGTCGCGCAGGCCGGCGGAGGTCTCGATGGAGACCGAGTCCAGGATCGCGGTGACCTGTTCGACGCTGATCGCCTTGGGCAGCCGGCGCCCGGGGGCCGGCGGATGAAGGTCGACGGCGGGGTTCGTGGGTGCCAGGCCCTCCAGTTCCCAGAACTTGTGCACCCCGCGCACCGCGACGATGGTGCGGGCGGCAGACCGGGCGCTGAGCGGGGCGGCGCCGTCCGCCCCGTCGCGCACCGCCTGGGCAAAGGAAGTCAGGTGCCCGAGGTTGACCTGGGCGGGCTCGTGCACGTCCCTGGTGTGCAGGTAGGACACGTATCGGTACAGGTCCCGGCGGTAGGCGCTGACGGTGTTCTTGGCCATGCCGCGTTCCACGGCCAGGTGCTGCAGGTAGGTCGCCAGGTGCTTGCCCATGGGCAGGGTCGCCGGGTCGGGCGCGACGACAGCCGGCGCGACGGCGGCCGGGGCCGGGGCCGGGGCGATGGGTGTCAGCCGGATCGTGGCCGGGACCGAACCGACCTCGGCAAGCCCGATGGTGGCCGGCTCGAACGTGTCCGGGGACATGGCGCCCCTCCCCTAGAGCCTTGGCTCGTGGGAGCGCAGCCGGGGATGGGCCTCGAACGGGGTGTCGACCGGGCGCAGCGAGGCGTAGCCGTCGGCGCGGGCCGCGACGGCGGCCAGCAGTCCGGCAACCGCGGAGGGGTTGTGGATCCGCCCGCCCAGGACGCCGGCGACGGCCTCGTCCAGGGGAACCCAGGCCAGGGTCATGTCGGCTTCCTCGTCCGTGCGCTCATGGAGCTCGTGGTCGGGGACCGGGTGCGCATGGCGGGCCAGGTAGATGCGGATCGCCTCCGAGGAGGATCCCGGGGACAGGAACAGGTCCACCAGGACCGCCCAGTCCTCGGCGACGAGGTCCGCTTCCTCGGCGAGTTCGCGTGCGGCGGCGAGGTGCGGCGGCTCCCCCTCAATGTCCATGAGCCCGGCGGGGATTTCCCACAGGTTCATGCGCACGGGGTGGCGGTACTGGTTGATCATCAGCACCTCGTCGGCCTCGTTGAGCACGAGCACCGCCACGGCACCGGGGTGGTCGATGTAGTCCCGCACCAGCGGGGCCGCGCCGGGCGCAAATTCAAAGGTGTCCTGCACTACGTCCCAGATGCGCCCGTCGTATACGGTCTCGGACTTAAGCAGGCGGCGAGGGCTGAACGAATCGCCCAGCGCCTCGCCGTCTGTCGTTGCCATGGTGCTACTTGCCGGCCTTCTGGTGTGCCAACCCGGCCTTGACCAGCCCTGCAAAGAGCGGGTGCGGGCGGGTGGGACGGCTGGAGAGCTCCGGGTGGGCCTGCGTGGAGACGTAGTACGGGTGCACGTCCTTGGGCAGTTCCACGAACTCGACCAGCTTGCCGTCCGGCGAGGTGCCGGAGAAGACCAAGCCGGCCTCCGCGATCTGCGCACGGTAGGCGTTGTTGACCTCGTAGCGGTGGCGGTGGCGCTCGGCGACGGCGGTCTTGCCGTAGGTCTCGGCGATGACCGAGCCCTCGGTGAGGGTCGCGTCGTAGAGTCCCAGGCGCATGGTGCCGCCCAGGTCGCCCTTGCCGTCGACGATGTCCAGCTGCTCTTCCATCGTGGCGATGACCGGGTGCTTGGAGTTCGGCTCGAATTCGGTCGACGAGGCGTCGGCCAGTCCCACGACATTGCGTGCGTACTCGATGACCATCGACTGCAGGCCCAGGCACAGGCCCAGGGTCGGCAGTCCGGTTTCGCGGGCGAACTTCAGTGCGCCGAGCTTGCCCTCGAGCCCGCGGATGCCGAAGCCCCCGGGAACACAGATCGCGTCGACCCCGGCCAGGGCCTTCTTGGCGCCTTCGGTGGTGGAGCAGTCGTCGGAGGGAACCCAGCGGATCTGGACCTTGGCCTTGTTGGCGAAGCCGCCGGCGCGCAGCGCCTCGGTGACCGAGAGGTAGGCGTCGGGCAGGTCGATGTACTTGCCGACCAGCGCAATTTCCAGGTGGTGCCTGGGGTTGTGGACTGCGTCAAGCAGCTTGTTCCACTTGGACCAGTTCACGTCCTTGAACTTCATGCCCAGGTGCTGGACGATGTACGCGTCCAGGCCCTGTGCGTGCAGCACGACGGGGATGTCGTAGATGCTCGGGGCGTCGGCGCAGTTGATCACTGCTTCCGGATCGACGTCGCAGGTGCGGCCGATCTTCACGCGCATCTCGTCCGGGATGTCCCGGTCGGAGCGGATCACCAGGGCGTCGGGCTGGATGCCGATGGAGCGCAGCGCCGCCACGGAGTGCTGGGTCGGCTTGGTCTTCAGTTCCTGGCTGGGGCCGATGTACGGCACCAGGGAGACGTGGACGAAGAAGACGTTGCCGCGGCCGATGTCCTGGCGGACCTGGCGGGCCGATTCGAGGAACGGCTGGGACTCGATGTCGCCAACGGTGCCGCCGATTTCGGTGATGATCACGTCCGGGGCCTTCTTGCCCTTGCCCGGCTCGGTGGCCGGCAGGCGCATGCGGCGCTTGATTTCGTCGGTGATGTGCGGGATGACCTGCACGGTGTCGCCGAGGTAGTCGCCGCGGCGTTCCTTCTCGATGACCTCGGAGTAGACCTGTCCGGTGGTCACATTGGCCATGCCGGTGAGGTTTTCGTCCAGGAAGCGCTCGTAGTGCCCGATGTCGAGATCGGTTTCGGCGCCGTCATCGGTGACAAAGACTTCACCGTGCTGGAAGGGGTTCATTGTGCCCGGATCCACATTGAGATACGGGTCTAGCTTCTGCATGGTGACGGAGAGCCCACGTGCCCGCAGAAGGTGACCGAGGCTGGAAGCCGTCAATCCCTTTCCGAGGGAAGAGGCCACGCCACCAGTGACGAAGATATGCTTTGTCGTTTCAGACGACCGGGAATCACGAGAAAGATTACGTTGCACCACGGGGTTCTACCCTATCACCTTTTCGTTGTTGGACGGTTGGGAAAGACTCTACAGGCTCGCTCGATCCGACAGGCGGAATCCGGGGTTCAGGAAAGCGAACTCACAAGCAGTTGCGCCTCGCCGAGAAGCTCCTCGGCATGCGCCTGCGCCGTGGACGAATCCTCCTGGCCGGCCAGCATCCGCGCCAATTCGCGCACCCGCTCGGCCTCGTCCAGGAGCACCACGTCGCTGGCGGTGAATCCCGCGCCGTCGGCGGCCAACGCGTTCGACGACTTGATGACCCGCACATGCCGGTCGGCATAGGCCGCCACCTGCGGCAGGTGGGTGACAACTATCACCTGGACGTGCTTGGCCAGCATGGCCAGGCGCTTGCCGATCTCGACGGCCGCCTTGCCGCCGACGCCGGCGTCCACCTCGTCGAAGACGAAGGTCGGGACGGGGTCGACGGCCGCCAGCACCACCTCGATGGCCAGCATCACCCTGGAGAGCTCGCCACCCGAGGCCCCCTTGCCCAGGGGACGCGGGGAGGAACCCGCGTGTGGCTGGAGCAGCATGGTGATGGCGTCAATGCCGAAGCGGTTGGGGTCGGCCAGCTTTTCGAGTTCGAGAACGAACTTCGCATCCGGCATGGCCAGGGCGGCCAGCTCGGCCGTCACGCGGGCGGCCAGGTCCTTGGCGGCCTTGGCGCGCAGCTTCGAGAGCTTCGCCGCCAGCTCGGCGACCTCAAGGCGCAGCGCCTCGGTTTCGGCGCGCAGCGCCTCGATGCGGCCGTCGTCGCCCTGGATCTCGGCCAGCCGCTTGCGCGCGGTGTCGGCCCAGGCGATCACCTCGTCGATGTCGGGTGCGTACTTGCGGATCAGCCGGTTGAGGTCGGCCCGGCGCTCCTCGAGCGCCGCGAGCCGTTCGGGTCCCTCGGCGTCCAGGTCGGAGAGGTAGCCGGCCAGGTCGGTCGACACCTCGGCGGCGAGGATGCCGATCTCGCCGAGCCGCTCGGCCAGGGACTTGATGTCCGCGTCATCGGCGGCCACCTGTTCCAGGGCGTGCCTGGCGATTTCCACCAGCGAGATGACGCTGGGCGCCTCGTAGTCCTCGGTGTTCAGGGACTCGTGGGCGAGGTTCGCGTTGGAACGCAGCGCCTCGATGTTTGAAAGCTTCAACGACTGGTTCTTCAGCTCGGCGTCCTCGGCCGGCTGCGGGTCGACGGCGTCGATTTCCTCCAGTGCAGCCTGCAGCGACTCGGCCTCGCGGATGCGTTCGCGGGATGCGGCCGCGAGTTCCTCCAGCTCGGCGGAGGCGTTGCCCCACTTGTCGAAGGTCTCCTGGTAGGTGGCCAGCAACTTGGCCAGCGGGGCGCCGGCAAACTTGTCCAGCGAGGCGCGTTGCGCAGCTGCCCCCTTGAGCCGCAGCTGGTCGGTTTGACCGTGGATCGCGATCAGGTCCTCGCCCAGCTCAACCAGCACGCCCACCGGGGCGGCCCTCCCGCCAACGGAGGCGCGGCTGCGTCCCTCGGCCGACAGGGTGCGGGTGATGATCAGCTCGGCCTGGTCATCGAAGCGTTCGACCAGAGCCCCGGCTTCCTCGGCACGGTCCAGGACCTTGCTGGTCGCGGGCAGCACGAGCGTGGCGTCGGCCACCGCCTGCTTGGCGCCGTGGCGCACGGCCCCGGCGTCGGCGCGGCGCCCGAGCAGCAGCCCGAGCGCGGTGATGACCATGGTCTTTCCTGCACCGGTTTCACCGGTGACCACGCTGAAGCCCGGGCCCAGCGGCAGGGTCGCCTGGGAGATGACACCCAGGTCGCTGATGCGTATTTCCTGTATCACAGTTGCCTCCGATGATCCTTGTCCCCGAGGGTTTCCGGTTCGGGCTTGGGCGCGTGGTGGCGCGGCTCGATGACCTGCACCGCCGGGGTGATGACCGGCAGGGCGGTCGTGGCCGTCTCGCGTTCCCCGGGTTCAACGGGTCCGCGCCAGCCTTGGATGGGTAGTTCGAACTTGTTGACCAGTCGTTCGGAGAACGGCGTCTGGTTCACCCGTGCCAGGCGCACCGGCTTGGTGGAGCGGGTGACTTCGACGCGGGCCCCGGGCGGCAGTTCGATGGTGCGCCGGCCGTCGCACCAGAGCACCGCTCCGGCATCGGTGCGGGTCAGGATCTCGATTGCCAGCAGCGAGGTCGGGGCGACGACCAAGGGCTTGGCAAAAAGCGCGTGGGCGCTGATGGGGACCATGACCAGGGCCTCGACCTCGGGCCAGACGACCGGCCCGCCGGCGGAGAACGCATAGGCGGTGGAGCCGGTGGGGGTCGCCATGACGACGCCGTCGCAGCCGAAGGTGCTCAGCGGGCGGCCGTCGACCTCCATCACCACCTCGATCATGCGTTCGCGGTTGGCCTTTTCGACCGCCGCCTCGTTCAGCGCCCAGGTGTGGGCGATCCGGCGGTTGTCCAGCCAGACCTGCACGTCGATGGTCATGCGTTCCTCGACGGTGTAGCGGCGCTCAACGACCCATTGGACGGTTTCCTTCAGGGCCGTGCGTTCGCTTTCGGCCAGGAACCCCACGTGCCCCAGGTTCACCCCGAGCAGCGGCACCCCGGCGTTGCGCACAAGTTCGGCGGCCCGCAGCACGCTGCCGTCCCCGCCAAGCACCACGCCCAGGTCGATGTTCTCGAGGCTGGTGTCTTCGTCGAGGATCTCGACCTCGATGTCCTCGCCCTCCGGGGTGTTGCGCACTGCCTGCATTTCCAGGCGGCGCATCACCGGGATGAGTCCGGCATCCCGCAGCCGGGAACAGGTGTCAACCGCTGCTGAAAGGGCATCGTTTCGTCCGGTGTGGGTGAGGACCAAAATCCTGCGCATGAGTTCCTTCCTCGGCGGACCGAAGGTTAGGACATCGGTTCAGATGCCACCAGTCTAAGAATAGTCAACGTCCGGCCAGGCGTCGGTCCCGACGCGGGGTTGTGGGGAAGCCTCCGGATTGTGTCCGGTGTCCTTGCCCAGCCACAGGAAGAATTCGACATTGCCGTCCTGGCCAGGCAGCGGACTGCGTGCCAGCCCCTTGACGCCCAGTCCTGCATCGTGTGCCGAGGCCATCACCACATCCACGGCCTTGCGCCGCTGGTCGGGGCTGTGCACCACCCCGGTGCGGGAGAGTTGTTCGCGGCCGATTTCGAATTGGGGCTTGACCATGAGCACCAGGTCGCCGTCCTGCTCGGTGGCGCCGGCCAGGGCGCCCATCACCAGGGTCAGCGAGATGAATGACAGGTCGGCCACGACCAGGGCCACCTCTCCCCCGATGTCTGCGGGGTCCAGGTAGCGCACGTTCATGCCCTCGTGGACGTGGACGCGGGCATCGGCGCGCAGTTCGGGGACGAGCTGCCCGTGCCCCACGTCGACGGCCTCGACGTGGTCCGCGCCGCGGCGCAGCAATACGTCGGTGAATCCGCCGGTGGACGCGCCGGCGTCAAGGCAGCGCTTTCCCGCGACCTCGATGAGGGAGAATGCGGCCAATGCGCCGGCAAGCTTGTGGCCGGCCCGGCTCACGAATTCCTCGCCCGCGGCGGCCTGGACGGTGATGGCCGAGGTTTCGGCAACGTTCTTGGCGGCCTTCGTGGCAATCATGCCGTCGACGCGCACGCGCTGGTCGGCGATCAGCCGGGCGGCGTCGGTGCGCGAACGGGCCAGGGACCGGGTGACCAGTTCCTGGTCGAGGCGGCTCATGCCTGCTCCAACGAGGTGGCATCCAGGTCGGCGGTCAACGAGGCCTGCAGGTCCTCGAAGATGGCCAGGTGTTCGGCAACGGGCGTCGAGGCCAGGGTTTCCAGTACCCCGAGGTCGGTGGTCGGCCGGCCGGATTCCGTGGATGCCGCCGGACGCGGCCCGGGCACAGGAGCGCCGGGGCCGTCGTTGTCAGGTGGTGTGTGGTTGTTGCTCATCATCACCCTCGAGCCTATGGCTTGCTACCGACGATTTGGGAAAAGCTGAGCTTCGGTTCCACGGCGTGTTCCTGTCGTGGGTGTGCGAGCCACCAGGCCGCGCATGCCGCACGCCAGGAATCCAGGTTCGCTTCGTCGCCATCGATGGTGATGGTTTCGCCGTTGACCGAGGCCAGGGCCGTGCCGCAGCGGATGCCGAATCCGGTGACCTCGATGACGGGGTAGGTCTCGTAGAGCCCGGAGAGGTCGGCAAGGATGAAGTCGGGGCGCTCGGCGGTGCGGGCGGCCAACGCCGTGCGCACCGAATCCACGCCCGTGAGCACCAAGGCGGTGCTGTAGCCGGCGTTGTTGCCGCCGAGGATGTCGGTGTCGAGCCGGTCGCCCACCACCAGCGGGCGGGTGGCCTGGAAGGTTTCCGCCGCGCGGCGGAAAAGCAGTGGCTCGGGCTTGCCGGCTACCAGTGGCTGTGCATCTGTTGCGGCGGCGACGGCCTCAACCAGGGATCCGTTGCCCGGGGCGATGCCCTCGGCGCGCGGAATGGTCCGATCGGTGTTGGTGGCGACCCAGACGGCCCCACCGTGGATCGCGTAGGCTGCTTCGGCCAGGTCCTTCCAGCCAATCGAGGGGTCGAAACCCTGGATGACCCCTTGGGGCACATCCAGGTGGCTGGCTACGATTTCCATTCCGAAGGAACTGACGCAGTCGCGTAGGTAGGAGCTGCCCACCACCAGGACCTTGGAACCCTGGGGCAGTTTTTGGGCAAGGAGTTCGGCCCCCGCGTCCGCCGAGCCAAATACTTGCTCGGCAGACGCGGGAGCGCCCAGCTGAATCAGGTGCGCCGCAACGGCACCCGGCGATCGTGAGGCGTTGTTCGTGATGTACGCCAGGACGACCGAGTGGTCCTGCAATCGGTTCAAGGCATCGATGGCCTTGGGAATTGCACCGTTGCCGGCATAGACGACGCCGTCGAGATCGGCGAGCAGCGCGTCATAACCTGAGATCAGCATGGATGAATCGAGTTCCTACTTTTCGTCGTTTTCGTCCTGATCGATGACCGGGGACGTTCCGTTGGTCTCGGTGACGGCCGGGGCCTCTTCATCGAGTTCCGGGTTCGATTCCTCGGCCACTTCCTCCAGCGAGGAGGCATCGACAACGTCGACGGCGTCTTCGTCGGAAATTCCCTCTTCTACTGCATCTTCCGAGGATTCGTCGCTGTCTTCCGAGGAAGGTGATTCCGAGTCGACGATGTCGCGGGCACGCGGGCGGCGCGCATCGGTTTCATCGTCTTCGCCGAGGTCGATGATGTCCGGTTCGGCGAACTCTCCGGTGCCAAGAGCTTCCTCGGCCACGGAGATCTGCTTACGCCAGGTCGCTGCTTCTTCATTGCGGCCCAGGTTTTCCAGGGCATCGGCGTAGGCCGAGAAGAGACGCGGGCTGTAGCTGAACGCGCGGTTCAGGTCCAGCTGCGGGATCTCGAGTTCAGCCAAGGCTGCCTCGAGGTTGCCCAAGTCGTTCTGGGCACCGGAAGCGACCATGGCCATTTCGACCTTGCCGTTGGTATCCAGGGTCTCGATGACCTCGCTGTGGGCAATTTCCAGGGCCTTTTCCGGACGACCGATTCCACGTTCGGAATCCGCGATCAAGGGCAGGTGCAGGTTGTTGCCGCTGATGCGGCGGTGGGTGCGGAATTCGCGCAGTGCTTCGGCGAACTCGCCGGCAGCGTATGCGGCGAGGCCGACGGCTTCACGAACAACTGCAACGCGGCCGCCACGACGGGAAGCTGCGATGGTGTGCTCGTAGGCAAGCTGCGGATCGATGTCGATCAAGCGGCCGGCCATGACCAGGTGCTTGGAAACCCATTCGTTGTTGACGTCGTCAAGGTAACGCAGTTCCGCACGGGTGATGCGGTCCAGTTCCTTGCCAGTTACATCGTCATCAATTTCCGGTGAACGTCCGCGTTCCGGGCTGTTGGAGCTGCGAAGGTCGGCAGGGTTGTGAGCGCGACGGATCGCTTCGTCGCGCTGTGCCTCGAGGTCAGCGGTGCTGCTCTCGGCGCGGGGCTTGAATCCGCCGCGGTCTTCGCGGGGCTTGAAACCGCCACGATCTTCACGGGGCTTGAATCCGCCACGATCCTCGCGGGGCTTGAATCCGCCACGATCTTCACGGGGCTTGAAGCCGCCTTCACGGCGATCGTCGCCGCCACGGAATCCACCACGGTCCTCGCGAGGCTTGAAGCCGCCGCGATCTTCACGAGGCTTGAAACCGCCACGATCCTCGCGGGGCTTGAAACCGCCACGGTCCTCGCGGGGCTTGAAACCGCCTTCACGGCGATCGTCGCCGCCA